>NZ_CP035107.1:367500-627500 GCF_004088395.1 Ornithobacterium rhinotracheale
TGATTTAATTGCTGCAACCTTTCCGCAGGGGACCCTAAGCGGATCGCCTAAGCACAGAGCACTTGAAATTATAGACCAATTAGAACCCACTTCTAGAGAATATTATGGTGGGTGTATCGGTTTTGTAGGGCTAAATGGAAGCCTCAATAAGGCCATCACCATTCGTTCCTTTTTAGCCAAAGAAAATAAATTGCATTACCAAGCAGGGGCGGGAGTTGTAGAAAAATCAATTCCTGAAAATGAACGAAAAGAAGTGCTAAATAAATTGGGGGCTTTGACCAAAGCGATAGACAAAGCTGAAAAACTTTAATAATACTACCATGAAAATATTGTTATTTGATAATTACGATTCTTTTACCTACAATTTGGTACATTACCTAGAAGATATAATTTCGGAGAATGATACCATAGAGGTGCAAAAAAATGACCAAATAAGCCTTGAGGAAATTAATAATTATGATTTACTAGTACTCTCTCCAGGACCAGGGGTTCCATCTGAGGCGGGAATTTTAATCGATGTGATTAAAGAATATGCTGGTAAAAAACCGATTTTAGGTGTTTGTTTGGGTATGCAAGCCATTGCAGAAGCCTTTGGTGGAAGTTTAAAAAATCTTTCTAAAGTGCATCATGGCGTGGCAAGTAATTTAGTTTTGTCTAAAGAAAAAACTGTGTTATATGAAAATTTAGAATCACCAATCCCTGTGGGGAGGTACCACAGTTGGGTTGTAAATCCAGCGGATTTCCCAGAAGAATTGGTAATTACTTCTACTGACGAAAACGGCGAAATTATGTCGCTCAAGCACCGCCAGTACCCCATAGAGGCCGTACAGTTTCATCCAGAGAGCATCTTGACACCGCAAGGAAAACAAATGATGCGCAATTTTATAGAATATATTAAAGCTAAAAAATGAAAGAAATACTCCAATATTTGTTCAGCTACAACACGCTAAACTACGAAGAAGCAAAATCCATTATGTTGCAGATTCCGCAGGGGGTGTTCAACGATGCCGAGATTACTTCCTTCATCACCGTGATGATGATGCGTAGCATAAGAATCGAGGAATTGAGAGGTTTTTCTGATGCTTTGATAGAAATGGCTCACCCCATTGATTTAGGCACAAGAGATTTAGTCGATATTGTGGGAACGGGGGGCGATGGCAAAAACACTTTTAATATTTCGACTTTGGCATGTTTTGTCGTAGCTGGAGCTGGGCAGAAAGTGGCAAAACACGGAAACTACGGTTCGTCATCGGTTTCAGGCTCGTCCAATGTTATGGCTCATATGGGCTATGAATTTACCAATGACGAAACTGCTTTGCAACGACAGCTTAGCGAGGCTAATATTTGTTTTATGCATGCACCAAAATTTCATCCGTCGTTGGGGAAAGTTGCACCGATTCGTAAAAATTTAGGTTTTCGCACATTTTTTAATATGGTGGGGCCACTTGTAAATCCTGCCAAACCTAAGCATTCCATGCTGGGGGTATTTAATTCAGAAATGGGGCGAATTTATAATTACTTATTGCAGGAGCGCGAGGAGCATTTTATGATTGTGCATTCGCTTGAGGGCTACGACGAAATTTCGCTCACAGGCGAATCGGTCATCACCACAGAGAAAGGCACACAGCTTTTAAATCCGAGCGAACTTTTAAGCCAAAAAGTTACCCCGAAGGAGCTTTATGGCGGCAAGACGACGGAAGAGGCCGCACAGTTGTTCAAAAACATCTTAGAGGGGAGAGGCACCGCCGCCCAGAACGAAGTCGTGATTACCAATGCAGCTTTAGCCTTAGAAAATACCAATAAATTCGGAGATTTTGCCACCTGCCGAGCCATGGCAGAGGAAAGCCTAATGAATGGAAAAGCTTTGCAATCACTTCAACAATTAATTAAAAACCAATGAGCATTTTAGATAAAATTGTAGCGCATAAAAAGGAGGAAATCGAATTCGAGAAACGAAGAATCTCGGTAGAAGAATTGATGGATCGCAAGCATTTTCATCGCAAGACCATGAATTTTGCTTGGCATTTAAAAGAAAATCCTTTTGGTATCATTGCCGAATTTAAAAGAAAATCTCCGTCTAAAAGAGACATCAATATTGAGGCGAAAGTAGAAGATATTGTTCCGATTTATAAAGAATGCGGAGCGGCTTGTGTTTCGGTGCTCACGGATTCGCATTTCTTTGGTGGCAGTTTAGAAGATTTAAAAAATGCCCGAAAATTTGGTTTGCCTTTGTTGCGCAAAGATTTTATTTTAGATCCGTATCAATTGTATCAAGCTAAAGCCTTTGGTGCAGATGCCGTTTTGCTGATTGCTAATATTTTAGAACGAAATCAAATCAAGGATTTAACCGATTATGCCAAGGATTTAGGATTGCAAGTTTTGCTTGAATTTTATGGCGGTGAGGATTTCTCAAAATATTATAACATAGTGAAAATGGTAGGCATCAATAACCGAAATTTAAACACTTTTGAGGTAGATTATCAGCACGCAATTCGTATGCGAAACGAGTTGCCAGCCGAGGTTTTGAGCGTGGCTGAAAGTGCCATCTACTCGCCCGAGATTTATTTGGAATTAAAAAAGAATGGTTTTGATGCATTTTTGATGGGCGAATATTTTATGAAAACTAACCAGCCGGAAGAGACTTTTAAAAACTTTATCCTAGCGATTCAACCATGAAACTAAAAGTTTGTGGGCTCACTCAAATGGAACAAATCCAAGAGCTTATGGCTCTTGGGGTGGATTATTTGGGATTTATTTTTTATCCTAAATCGCCACGCTATGTGCTCAACCATTTAAGCCTTGAAAAAATCGCAGAAATTCCATTTTCGCAAAAAGTGGGGGTGTTTGTAAACGAAGATTTAGCCCAATTGCTTAAAATTGTAAATACGGCAAATTTAAATTTGGTGCAATTGCATGGCGATGAAGACGAAATTTATCTCCAAAATTTGAGAGAAAAATTAAATCCTGAAGTAAAAATCATCAAAGTTTGTAGAGTGGGAGAAAATTTAAACTTGCCCAAAAATCATCAAAATATCGATTTTTTGCTTTTCGATACCGATTCTAAAGCCTATGGCGGAACGGGGAAAACTTTTGATTGGCAACTTTTAAATCAAGTAAAAACAGACCAAAAATATTTTTTAAGCGGAGGCGTAAGTTTAAATAATTTAGCCCAAGCTAAAAATCTAAACCCCAAACCGTTTGCCTTGGACATCAATAGTAAATTTGAGATTTCGGCAGGGGTGAAAGATCTGGAACTTATAGGACAAATGAAGGAGCTAATGAAAGTATAGCGATAAAGAAAATAAGAATTTTTGGTGTTTTTTCAATAAATGATTTTGAGGAGTAGAAGAATGCATGGTAGGAGTTCATAAAATTGATAATTTATCAAAGAATAGCGTGTAGAAATAGAAAAATGACTAGTAGGAGTATATAAATGACTAGTAGGAATACGAGAATAAAGAATTTTTAAACAAGAAAGCAATAAAATAAAACAAAATGAATTATAGAAACCCAGATAAAAACGGCTATTATGGAGAATTTGGGGGCACATTTGTTCCTGAAATGCTCTACCCCAATGTGCAAGAACTGCAAGACAATTATTTGAAAATCATAGAGAGCGAATCGTTTAAAAACGAATTCAAAGATTTGCTTAAAAACTATGTAGGGCGCGAAACGCCACTGTATTTTTCTAAAAAATTAAGCGAAAAATATGGTGCTCAAATTTATCTCAAGCGTGAAGATTTAAACCACACGGGGGCACATAAAATCAACAATGCGCTGGGGCAAGCACTTTTAGCCAAAAAAATCGGGAAACACAGAATTATTGCCGAAACAGGCGCAGGACAACACGGCGTTGCCACGGCAACGGCTTGTGCTTTGCTCGATATGGAATGCATTGTTTATATGGGCGAAGTGGATATTGAAAGACAAGCACCCAATGTAGCTCGTATGGAAATGCTCGGTGCAAAGGTGATACCAGCAACTTCGGGATCTAAAACGCTAAAAGACGCTGTAAATGAGGCGTTGAGAGATTGGATCAATAACCCAACAACTACACACTACATCATTGGGAGTGCTGTAGGGCCACATCCTTTTCCTGATATGGTAGCGAGATTTCAAAGTGTGATTTCTGAAGAAATCAAAAAACAGTTAAACGAAAAAATTGGGCGAGAAAATCCTAATTATGTGATTGCTTGTGTAGGCGGAGGAAGCAATGCCGCAGGTACTTTTTACCATTTTGTAAACGAAGAATCGGTGAAAATTATCGGAGCAGAAGCGAGCGGACTCGGTGTGGATTCAGGCGAAACGGCAGCGACTACGGCTTTAGGCACGATAGGCGTTTTGCACGGGTTCCAAAGTTTGGTCATGCAGACTAAAGATGGACAAGTGATTGAGCCATATTCCATTTCTGCAGGATTGGATTACCCAGGGATTGGGCCTATGCACGCTAATTTATTTACGCAAAAACGCGCAGAATTTATTCCCGTATCGGATGACGAAGCCTTGAAAGCAGCGTATGAATTGACGAGAGAAGAAGGAATTATCCCTGCACTCGAAAGTTCGCACGCACTTGCGATTTTACCTAAGAAAAACTTTAAAAAAGACGATGTCGTGGTAATTTGTTTAAGCGGAAGAGGAGACAAAGACATGGCGACTTATTTGAAAATGATGAGTGATTTTTAAAAGTAAAGCAAACTAACTTCTCTGATTTATCAATTAGGAATACTTATCTTTGTTTATGAAGAAATTAATAATTACATATGAAAACATCTCGACTAGAAGCCTTTAGCGATGGCGTTTTAGCTATTGTAATAACTATTATGGTATTAGAAATGAAGGTGCCAGAAGGGACGGAATTTGAAAGCCTAAAACCTATAATTCCTAAATTTTTATCTTATATACTAAGCTTTATATATGTAGGAATCTATTGGAATAATCACCATCATTTATTTCAAGCAATAGAAAAAATAGATGGCAAAGTTCTTTGGAGCAATCTCTTTATGCTATTTACTCTATCGCTTATCCCTTTCACTACAGCTTGGGTAGGAGAAAACCACCTTGGTAAAAATCCCGTAACACTTTATGGGGTAAATCTTGTTTTCTGTGCTATCGCCTATGTAATCCTAGAAAAAACAGTCCTGAGTATAGAAGGGAAAAGCTCTAAAATAGGCAAAGCACTAGAAAATAAAAACAAAGAATACCTATCCTTGGCTTGTTACATTATAGGCGTATTGTCTTCTTACCTCTATCCTGCAATAGGGATGATTTGTTACACAATTGTAGCAATCATTTGGCTAATACCAGATCAAAGGATAGAAAAAATATTGAAATAAAAAAAGAAATGAAAAAATTAAACATATATTTTACAGCAGGAATGCCCGCTTTGGAAGATACAGCAGAAATCGCGCGTGTGGCTCAAGCAGCAGGTGCCGATATGCTTGAAATCGGAATTCCGTATTCTGATCCTGTGGCAGATGGCCCTGTGATTCAAGATGCACATATGCAAGCACTAGCCAATGGAATGACGATTGAAAAATTGTTTGAGCAATTAGCAATAATCAAAGATGATGTAACGATTCCTAAAATTTTGATGGGCTACTTGAATCCCATATTACAATTTGGATTTGAGAATTTTTGTAAAAAATGTGCCGAAAATGGAATTTCAGGTTTGATTCTGCCCGATTTGCCGCCTGTGGAATTTGAGGGAAAATATGGCAAAATTCTTCAAAAATATAATTTGAATTTCACCTTTTTGGTAACGCCCGAGACTTCAGACGAGCGTATCAAATATTTAGACAGTTTAAGCTCTGGTTTTGTGTATGCTGTGAGCTCATCGTCCACCACGGGCAATGCCGAAAAGCAGATTAATAACGAGGCTTATTTGGATAGATTGCAAAAATTAAATCTTAATAATCCCGTGATGATAGGTTTTGGGATTAAGAATAAAGCTGATTTTGAAAAAGTAACCCAGAAAGCCGATGGTGGAATCATCGGGACAGCTTTTGTAAAGATTTTACTTGAAAACAAAGATTGGGAAGATAAGGCTAAAAGCTTTATTCAGTCGGTGAAGAATTAAGCGTTTAAGCTAAAGAAAAAAGGCGATTTCAAAATGAAATCGCCTTTTTTTATGGTTTTTAAAATTTATTTATTCTTGAATTTTTGAATTCCTTCTTCTAGCCAATTCAAATATTTTTCAGGGTCAAGTTCCGCCCCGATAGGTTCGTTGTATCGGTTAAAATCAGGATCGATGATGATGTACAACGGCTGAGAATTTGATTTAAATTCTTTAATTTGCAAAGCTGTCCATTTATCGCCCAAAGTTTTAAGTTTTCTGCCTTTTTCTTCAGAAAAAACTTGTTCAGCTTCTGGCAATTTTTCAAAGCTATCTACATACAAGGAAGCCAAAACCACATCGTTGCTCAATTTTTCTTTCACCTTTGGATTGCTCCACACATTTCCTTCCACACGGCGGCAGTTGGCACAAGTTTTTCCCGTAAAATCAAGCATCACAGGTTTGTTTACCTTTTTGGCATAAGCAAAGGCATCATCTAAATCATGAAAACTTGGAATTTGATGTGGCCCGTAATGCGCATTTGGTGGCAAATCACTCGCTTCGCTGGAAGTGGAGCTTACACGACCAGAAAGTCCCATTGGCGATTCGCTATAAGTTTGTGGCGGAATCAAGCCGTCTACAATTTTAAGTGGTGCTCCCCAAATACCAGGTAATAGATAAAATACAATTACAAAACTCAGCAAGGCAAATAATAATCTCGGTGTGCCGATGCGATCGGTTATGCTATCTAGTGGCATGCGGAAAATATTTAATAAATATAATCCCATCACAAAGAAAATAGCAACCCATGCAGCTACGAAAATTTCGCGTTCAAGCCAGTGCAAATCAAGTACCATGTCTGCGTTTGACAAGAATTTCATTGCAAAGGCTAATTCTATAAAACCAAGACAAACTTTTACTGTGTTAAGCCATCCTCCTGAGCTTGGTAATGAATTTAACCAGCTTGGGAAAATAGCAAATAAAGTAAATGGCAATGCCAAAGCAAACGAGAACCCAAACATTCCAATGGCAGGTGCAAGAATTTGTCCGCCACGAGCTGATTCTACCAATAAAGTTCCCACGATTGGCCCCGTACACGAGAATGAAACGAGCACCAAAGTAAGTGCCATAAAGAAGATACCGATGTACCCCCCTTTGTCAGCGTTTTTGTCGGCTTTGTTAATCCATTTAGAAGGTAAGGTAATTTCAAATGCACCAAAGAACGAAACAGCGAAAATGATGAAAATGACAAAAAATGCAAAGTTCAAAGCAGGGTGCGAGGCGATTTCGTTCAAGGCACTTGCCCCGAATAAAAGGGTAACTAATAATCCCAAACCTACATAAATGGTGATGATTGAAACGCCATAAACAAATGCTTTGAAAATCCCCGATCCACGAGTTTTACTCTGTTTGGTAAACATACTCACAGTTAGCGGAATCATAGGGAACAAGCACGGCATCAACAAGGCAGCAAATCCACCTAAAAGCCCAAGAATGAAAATATCAAATAATCCCTTTTTCTTCTCTTGTTTTTGAGCTTCTTTGTGCGTAGCAGGCGTTACTTCAGGCTTGTCTTGCTGCAAAGTGTCCACCGTAAAAGCACCCGCGTTTTCGTTCAATAAAGCAGAATCTATGGCAGCAGGTTGCGACTCAGTTTGGGTGTTTTCTGCTACGGTAGTTTCTGGCGTTGCATTCGCTGGCGCGGCAGAAGCCTTTAAATCAAAACTAAATTCCTTATAATCTGGCGCAATACAACGAGAATCATCACAAGCTTGAAAAGTTACATCTACGGCAACTTTAGTG
The DNA here is from genome assembly GCF_004088395.1 of Ornithobacterium rhinotracheale. Classification (NCBI taxonomy): domain Bacteria; kingdom Pseudomonadati; phylum Bacteroidota; class Flavobacteriia; order Flavobacteriales; family Weeksellaceae; genus Ornithobacterium; species Ornithobacterium rhinotracheale. The sequence goes on from NZ_CP035107.1 coordinate 375,356, forward strand.
TCTTTTAAGGCTTTCACTTCTTGGACAAAGCTCACTTTGTCGCCGTAAAATTTGTGTTGTTCATTGAACGCAGGCACAAATTCATCGTGTAATTTTCCGATTTCTTTTATTTTACCTACGAGCTCATAATCTTTATTTTTCTTCCAATCAAACGAAGTAGGGATTCCCACGCCCCCTTCAGGGTGCTGGATAGAGTAGATGTGCCAGCCGGCATCCATCGTTGCTGTGAAAATTAATTGGTAATTGCCATTTTCAAGCGTTTTTTGCTCCGTCTTCCAATTTACGGGATTGAGCATTTGAGCCAGTGCAAATCCACAAATGATGGTAAATAAAATACTTAGTCTAATTTTTGTAAATTCAAACATAGTTCAGTTTTCTTGTTTATTGTAAATCTTTGGTCTTGGCGCATTCCCACCACCCACATAATCTCATCGTTGGCTGTGGTGAGCACCCAAGTTTGTTCTTTTTGTAATTTATTTAATTTTAAATCTTTAAAAAACTTGCTCAGTTTCTTTTTGCCGTTCATTCCCGCAGGATAAAAGAAATCGCCATTTTGTGGTTTTCTTAATTTCAGCGGAAAAGAAACTTTATCGGCATCAAATGTAATTAAATTTTGCGAATTTTCTATTTGGTCTAGAGTAATTTTCCACGAAAAAGGCGTGTGAATTTCTTCATTTAAGGCTAAAAAATAAATTGTATCGAAATCGATTTTTTCATTTTTAGTTAAGATTAAATGTTTGCGATCTTTGATTAAACGATAATTTTCGTTAGCAATTTCGGCACTGTTTTCGGCGTAAATTAGTTTTTCAATTTCTTGTGGCACTGTGAAACCATAGTTTTTAAACAAATGAAAAAGATAAGTGTTTAGCGGAATTAATTTGCTTAATTCTTCAATTTTAATAAAAATAAAATTATCGGTGTTTGAGCTAAATAAATTATCTTTTAACGCTTGAATGTGATTATGTATAATCATTTCGTCTTGTTGCAGAAAATTGATGCTTTTTTTAAACCCGAAACGATATTCGGGGCATTTTTCCTCTAATTCAGGCAAAACCACATTGCGCAGGTGATTGCGTAAATAATCATTTTCTGCATTACTTTTGTCCTCTCTCCAGGGAATATTATGTGCAATGGCATATTCTAGAATTTGCTTTTTGGTGGTTTTTAACAAAGGTCGCCAAATACCATTGTTAAATATTTCCATTCCCGCAACACCTTCGATGCCAGAACCCCGTAAAAGATTGATGATTAAGGTCTCGATATTATCGTCTAAGTGGTGGGCTGTCGCTAAATAATCAAAATGCTGATTTTCTATAATTTCTTGAAACCACGCATAGCGTAATTCTCTCGCGGCCATTTGGGTAGAGAGTTTATTTTCTTTTTTAAAGGATTTGGTATCAACCGATTTTGTGAAAAAATCAATCCCATATTCTTTGCAAAAAGATTCGACTAAGGCTTGGTCTTGGTCGCAATCTTCAGGTCTTAAATTAAAATTCATATGAGCAGCAGCCACTTTTATATCGTGCGAGTACAACAGATGTAATAAGACCATGCTGTCTGCTCCGCCACTGGCAGCCACCAGAATTGTTTTATTTAAAAATGTGTCTAAATCAGAAATTAATCCCAAAACTTGAATTTTTTATCAAAATACTCCTCGCGATAAATTTTTAAAAATAGTAGGAAAAGGCTGATTAACAAGGGGCCAAAAACTAATCCTAAGAAACCAAATAGCGGAATCCCAACAATGATTCCAAAAAGAGTAACCAGTGGGTGGGTTTCCGCCAAAGATTTTTGAACCACAATTCTAAAAAGATTATCGGTAGAGCCAACGATGATGATTCCATAAAGTGCCAGCCAGATTGCGCCTGCTGTATCGCCTTGGTAATACATGATTAAAACCACTGGAACTAGCCCTATGGCAGTCCCGATAAATGGGATAACAGAGCCTACAGTGGTAACGATAAACCAAAAAATAGGTGTGGGAGCGTCAAAAATCCAGAAGCCGATTAATGCCACAACTCCTTGGCAAAGTGCTACCATAGGAATCGCAATGGCGTTTGATTTTACCATTTCTATGGATTCTTTGCTAATACGGTTGAAGTTTTTATCCCCAAGTGGCAAATAAGATTGGATTTGGTCTTTAATCTTATCAAAATTGATGAGCATAAAGTATAATAGAAACACAAAAATACCAAACACCACAGTCATTTCTAGTGTGTTATTAGAAGCTCCTTGAACTACTTTTGTTATCAAAGGTTCGGGATTCAATTCTTTGATTCTACTAGAAATATCTATGTCTAAATATTGCTCTAGAGCTTGTAATTTGTTGAGAAAAAGTTCAGTATAGCGATCATTATTTTGTATAATATCCTTTACACGATTGGTAAGCAAAAGAGCAACTCCTGCAATGGGCAACAATACAACGACAAAGGTGAAAAGTATTAAAATACTTGCTGCTAGCCAGCGTTTCATTCCCCAGCCCACCATTTTTCGCATCCAGCCTTTGGTGAGCACAAACATAATGATGGCTCCTAAGATTCCAGAAATGTATGGAGCCAGTTCTCTAGAAATGAAATAGCCTAAAAATAAAATACAGGCAATGATAAATAGTTGCCTAACCATATTGTTTGAGATAGGGTGTCTTTTTAGCATAATAAAAATGTCATTTTTAGTAATTAGGAGCCAAAGATAAATTTAATTTATGACAAAATGTCTTGTGTGGGCGGTAAAAATTTCAAAATAATAATAAAAAATGGAATGGTATAGGTTTTGTCTTAGAGAAAACAAATAATTTAATCAATTAAAAAAGAAATTTAACTAAATAAAATTAAGAATATGAGTAAAATAATAGGAATAGATTTAGGTACCACCAACTCTTGTGTGGCTGTAATGGAAGGAAACGACCCAACCGTGATTCCAAACGCTGAGGGTAAGAGAACTACCCCCTCAGTGGTAGCATTTACAGAAAATGGAGAAATTAAAGTAGGAGACCCTGCGAAAAGACAAGCAGTAACTAATCCGCATAGAACAATCTTTTCAATTAAAAGATTTATAGGAGATAAATACTCCGAGATTCAAAACGAGGTGAAGCGTGTGCCGTACGAAGTGGTGAAAGGGCCAAACGATACGCCAAGAGTGAAAATCGATGATAGAGAGTACACTCCACAAGAAATCTCAGCTATGATTCTTCAAAAAATGAAGAAAACTGCTGAGGACTACCTAGGGCAGGAAGTTACCCGCGCGGTAATTACTGTGCCAGCTTACTTTAACGATGAGCAAAGACAAGCTACCAAAGATGCAGGCGAAATTGCAGGTTTAAAAGTGGAAAGAATCATCAACGAGCCTACCGCTGCCGCATTAGCCTACGGATTGGATAAAAAAGATAAAGACCAAAAGGTAGCCGTGTACGACTTAGGAGGTGGAACCTTTGATATCTCAATCTTAGAATTAGGCGATGGCGTGTTTGAAGTGCTATCAACCAACGGAGATACCCACTTAGGAGGTGATGACTTTGATGATAAAATCATAGATTGGCTAGTAGATGAGTTTAAGAAAGATGAAGATTTTGATTTAAGACAAGACCCAATGGCACTTCAAAGATTGAAAGAAGCTGCCGAGAAGGCTAAAATCGAATTGTCATCATCTACACAAACAGAAATCAATTTACCATACATCACTGCTACTCCATCAGGGCCAAAACACTTGGTGAAAACTTTATCAAGAGCAAGATTTGAGGATATGACAGCTGATTTGGTGAAAAGGTCTATGGAGCCTTGTAAAAAAGCATTACAAGATGCGGGACTTTCAGCTTCTGATATCGACGAAGTAATCTTGGTAGGTGGTTCTACAAGAATCCCTAAAATTCAAGAAGAAGTAGAAAAATTCTTCGGTAAAAAACCGTCAAAAGGTGTAAACCCAGACGAGGTAGTAGCTATCGGTGCTGCCATCCAAGGAGGAGTACTTACAGGAGATGTAAAAGATGTATTATTGCTCGATGTAACACCACTTTCACTCGGTATTGAAACTATGGGAGGAGTGTTTACAAAACTTATCGAAGCCAACACTACAATCCCAACTAAAAAATCTGAAGTTTTCTCTACCGCAGCAGACAACCAGCCAGCCGTAACCATTAGAGTGGGGCAAGGAGAGCGCGCAATGTTCGCCGATAATAAGGAAATCGGAAGATTCGACCTAGTAGATATCCCACCAGCACCAAGAGGAGTTCCTCAGATCGAAGTAACTTTCGATATTGATGCTAATGGTATTATGAAAGTTTCTGCAAAAGATAAAGGAACTGGAAAAGAGCAATCAATTAAAATTGAATCTTCCTCAGGATTGTCCGAAGCCGATATTGAAAGAATGAAAAAAGAAGCAGAAGAAAATGCGGCAAAAGACAAAGAGGCGAAAGAAAAAATAGATAAATTAAACGCTGCCGACCAAATGATTTTCCAAACCGAAAAACAATTAAAAGAATACGGCGAGAAAATCAGCGCAGATAAAAAACAGCCAATCGAAGATGCTTTGGCAGAGCTTAAAAAAGCACACGAAGCGCAAGACATTGCACAAGTAGATGCCGCCATGGAGAAAATAAACAACGCGTGGAATGCCGCATCGCAAGAGCTATATGCCGCGATGAACGAAAACGGAGGTGCACAAGCATCACCAGAAGCAGGTGCAGAGAATGCCCAAAGTACTGGCGCAGACGATGTGGAAGATGTAGACTTCGAAGAAGTGAAGTAACTTAAAACTAAATTTTTATAAAGTGAAAATCGCAGAGATTTTACTCTGCGATTTTTTTATTTAAAAGATTAAAAATAAAAAAAATACAGAGTAAGAATTTGGTTTTGCCCTTAATAAATTTGCGATTTACTCAAAACTTTTGTAAGTTTGCAGTCTTATGCAAAGATTTTTGGCGTTATTATTTTCACTTTTAATCATTTTTGCACCAATGGAAGCGGGGCAGGCAGGGGGCGTATTGCCCAGCCACAACACGAGTGAGCAGGCAGAGTGCTGCGCTGAAAATCAATATAAAACACAAAAAACAGAGGACGCAGAAAATAAAAAATGTTGCGATTCCAGCGATAAAAAATGTGATGATGGCTGTGGGAAAAAACTTTGCACAAGTCATTCGCTTACGATTTCGTTTAGAAAACCAGAATTTAATTTCAAAGGATTTTCACCCAAAAACCGAGAGGGAGAAACTAAGAACTTCAATTATCAAGAATTGAGCGTGCAGCAACTTTGTTACGCCATTTGGCAGCCGCCTAAAATTAAATAAATCATTGATTGAATACCCTTAATCCCAAGCTAAAAGGCTTAGGGATATTCGCTGAGCTCCTTATTTAGGGGAGTGAGCAAATGCATTTATTTAATTTAAAAAGTCAAAAGAATGAAACACATAATTTCGATGCTTGTATGCTTATTTATGTTAGGTGTGCAGGCACAAAACAATACATTTATTACCCAAGAGGTGAAGGTGCGCGGAAATTGCGGACAATGTAAAACAAGAATAGAAAAGGCCGTTAATCAAAAAGAGGTGTCATATGGCACTTGGGACATACAGTCAAAAATATTGACTTTGCACTTTAATCCCGAAAAAACAAGCCTGCAAGAGGTGATGCAAAAAGTAGCAGATGTGGGGCACGATAATGAATACTTTAAATCAAAGGACACCGCGTATGACAATATCACGCCCTGCTGCAAATATGATAGAGAAATCCCGTGGGAGAAGATAGCAGAAGCCACCACGGCGCACCACGGTGAGCACCCACAAGAGATGCTCTTTAAATATGAAAAAGAGGATTCGCAAAAGATTACACTACAATCCGTTACGGCAAGCGGCAACACTGCTGCCACCAAGATTGATAAGAATGCTGCGGGGCTTAGCTTTAATATTTCAAGCAAGGAGCTGCTAAAAGCCGCGTGCTGTAATCTCTCTGAAAGCTTTGAAACCAATGCCACCGTAGATGTTGCCTACCCTGATGCCGTAACGGGTGCCAAGCAAATAAAAATGCTCGGGCTAGACCAAAAGTACACCCTCCTAAGCTCGGAATTAATTCCAGATTTGCGTGGGCTCTCGGGGGCTTATGGATTAAACTTTATCCCAGGGCGCTGGATTCAAGGCATTCAGCTCACTAAGGGGGGCAGCTCCGTAGTACACGGCTATGAGTCCATCACGGGGCAGATTAACACCGAGTGGTACAAGGGAATGAAAAAGCAGAATAACCTAAACTTTTATGCCAATTTAATGGGGCGTGTGGAGGGCAATGCAGTACTCTCTGCGCCACTTGGTGAGCATTGGGGGCAAGCCATTTTGCTCCACGCCAGTGCCGTAGTGAGTGCGCAAGATGATAACAAAGATACCTTTATCGATACGCCACTGGGCAAGCAGCTCAATATGGCATATTTGCTACATTACGATGATTTGGCAAATAGTGGCTGGGGCAATAATTTAGGCATCAATTTGGTGTCGCTCAACAATTCGGGCGGACAAATGGCGGGTGCCGTTCCCAATCCTTATAAGGCAAATACCGAGATTACTAACTTTAAAGTATGGGACAAGCTCGGCTACCTCTTTCCCAAAAATCCATACAAAAGTCTCGGGCTGATGCAGAAGTTCAGCTATTATGAGCAGAAAAGCATATGGGGCGCAAATGATTACAGCGGTGTTGAAAAATCCTACTATGCCAATTTAATCTACGAAAGTCCGCTAAGTCGTTCGCGCGTGCATACCTACAAAACAGGCGCCAGCTTCCTGTATGATGCCTTTGATGAAACCTATCAAGGCACCCACTATCAGCGCACCGAATCAGCCCCAGGAGTCTTTGCCGAATATAGCTACAATGCCGCAAAGTGGACCGTAGTAGCAGGCGCAAGGCTAGACTTCCACAATCTAGCAGGCACCCAATTTTCGCCAAGAATCAATGCTAAATTTCAGCCCTTGCAGCATACCACGCTCAGAGCTTCGGCGGGGCGCGGATTCAGGACTGCCAATATTTTTGCCGAAAACCTTAAATACTTAATCTCTAATAGAACCCTCCGTATTTTAGACCAAGCAGGCGATATCTATGGGCTTTCGCCCGAGGAGGCTTGGAATTATGGCGTGAGCATTCAGCAAGAGTTTAGGCTATTTAATCAAAAGAACAGCCTATTGCTAGATTTCTTTGCCACTAATTTCCAAAACCAAATTATACCAGATTTAGATGCCTCCACCCACCAAATTAATTTTTATAACATTGCAAAATCCAGCGCCCAAGCTTGGCAAATTCAGTGGGACTCGCACTTGGCGCGTGGCCTAGATTTGCGCGTGGCCTATAAGCATTACAACACTAAGGCGCAGTATCAATCTGGCGAAAAAAGCCTAATCTTTACCCCAAAAGAGCGAGCCTTTGCGAATATATCATACGAGCAAAAACTCCGCGAGGGCAGAGACCGATGGAGCGCCGATGCCACTCTGCAATGGGTGGGGAGGCAGCGCCTGCCTAATAGCGCCGAAAACCCCGAGCCGTACCGCTGGGAGCAATACAGCCCGAGCTATTTTCTGCTCAATGCGCAAGTGGCCTATGATTTTGGCAAGGCGGCACGCGTGTACTTAGGTGGCGAAAATTTACTGAACTACACACAAAGTCAGCCCATCATAGCACAAGAAGCCCCGTTTGGAGAATTCTTTGATGCAGGAATGATTTATGCCCCCATCACTAAGGCAAATTTTTACATAGGCTTAGATTTCAATTTTTAAGGTCAAAGAGAAGCCCCCGCGCGCCGCAGGCGCGCGGGGGTATTTATTAGTCTCCAATGGAAAGACTAAGCACTCACCCTGCCCAAGACTACCAAGGAAAACACCCTACCTAGTACGAGGAACGCACTCTACCTAGTACGAGGAATGCGCCCTACCTAGCACGAGGAACGCGCCCTACCTAGTACGAGGAATGCGCCCTACCTAGTCGAGGAATGCGCCCTACCTAGCACGAGGAATGCGCCCTACCTAGTACGAGTGTGTTGCTCCGCCTAGTACGAGTGTGTTGCTCCGCCTAGTACGAGTGCGTCGCTCCGCCTAGTACGAGGAACGCGCCCTACCTAGTACGAGGAATGCGCCTTACCTAGTACGAGTGTGTTGCCCCGCCTAGTACGAGTGTGTTGCTCCGCCTAGTACGAGTGTGTTGCCCCGCCTAGTACGAGTGTGTTGCTCCGCCTAGTACGAGTGTGTTGATCCGCCTAGTACGAGTGTGTTGCCCCGCCTAGTACGAGGAATGCACTCTACTAGTAAAGCAATTACATTTATACCTTTATTATATATATAAAAGAGGAGGGGCAAGGGTTTAAACCTTGTAGTAATATTCAGCTTATTTTTGCTTACTTGGAGAAAATACTACCTTGGCACATAGATAGGGTGAAAAATAACGGGGCGCGCCTTGCAGGCGCGCCCCGTTATTTATATAGAAACTTTAAAGAGATGGAGCGTTTTAAGCGTTTTGCTTATAGTGCGTTTTAGGCAAGGCTCTCAATCGCTCTGCGGCTTGCTCTGCGGTGAGGTCGCGCTGAGATTCTGCCATCATTTCGTAGCCCACCATAAATTTTTTTACGCTAGCAGAGCGAAGTAGTGGAGGGTAAAAACTCATGTGCATATGCCAATGTGGATGCTCCTTTCCGTCGGTAGGTGCTTGATGGATTCCCGCAGAATATGGGAACGAAGTTTCAAAAAGATTATCGTACATCACGGTGAGTGCTTTCAGAATTTCGGCATAATCTTTAATTTCTTGATTCGTTAAGTCTGAAATATTTTGCACTGCTCTTTTCGGGATAATCATCGCCTCATATGGCCAAATTGCCCAATACGGAATTAGGGCAACGAAAGTTTCGTTCTCGGCTAAAATGCGTTCTTCTTTTCGTTCAAGCTCTTGCGCTACATAATCTTCAAGCAGCGTTTTGCCATGCTCATCAAAATATTTTTTTTGATTTTTGTCTAATTTTTCCACCTTGGTAGGCAAATGCTGTTGAGCCCAGATTTGTCCGTGTGGGTGCGGGTTGCTACATCCCATGGTAGCACCTTTGTTTTCAAAGATTTGAACATAATTAATGAAATCTTTGCTACCCAAATCTTTAAATTCTCGAATCCAAGTTTTGATGACTTTTTCTATATCCGAAAGTTCAAGCTCTGGCAAGGTTAAATCATGGCGTGGCGAGAAACAAACCACGCGTGCCGTTCCAGACTCTGGCACCGAGGTGAAAAACGGATTGCTATTATCTGGTGCTTCGACAACTTCTGGCTTTAGTGCTGCAAAATCATTGTTAAAGACAAAAGGCTCTGTATATTTGGGGTTGATATCGCCACTCACACGCGTATTGCCAGGGCAGAGATAGCAGTCTTCTACATACTGAGGTTTTTGTTCCGTATTTGGTTTTTCTTGTTGCCCTTGCCAAGGTCTTTTGGCGCGGTGCGGAGAAACCAAAACCCACTCATCTAGCAGCGGATTGTATCTGCGATGAGGATGCTCGGTAGGATCAAACTTTGTCATCTTTTAGTAGTTTTTGTTGCTAAAAGTCGAACTTAAATTTAGTCGTATGTTCATACTTCTCGCCAGCTTTTAAAGTCGTTGGCTCAAAGTTTTTGTGGTTAAGCGAATCGGCAAAACCTTGTGTTTCGATGGCAATCCCTGCGTTTTTTCCACTTTTTTTCACGCTTTCATTTTTGAAAGGTAAAATGTAATATCCTGCGTATAGATGAACCACTGGGTGTGTAGTTTTTACTTGTACCCCAATTGAGCCATCTTCGTTTTTAAGCTCTGCTGCCACTTCATCGCTACCCACTTTTCGGATAAATGAATTGTCAAGATTTTCAAAAACTTTTTTGCCTTCTCTCAAGTCAAAATCAGTCCCGTCTACAGGGAGAATTTCACCTGTCGGGATACAATCCACGATAGGCACATACTTGTCAGACGGTACTTGTGCGTGGTGGTTGAGTACGGTTTCACCTTGATTTAGAGATAAATTGAAATAAGTATGATTAGTTAAATTACAAATGGTAGTCTTATCTGATTTTGCTTTGTAGTTAATGCTTAATTCATTTTCATTATTGAGCGTGTAAGTTACTTCTGTATCTAGGTTTCCAGGGAATCCCTCATCGCCGTCTGGGGAATGCAGCGTTAAAACAATTCCGCAATTATCTGCATTTTCAAAAGTATCTTTCACTGTCCAGTGCTTACTGTCAAAACCTTGAACACCGCCGTGAAGTTGGTTTCCGTTATTGTTTACGCTAAGTTGTAAATCCTTATCTTCGAGCACAAAATGCCCTTTGCAAATTCTGCCTGCGTGGCGACCGATTAGTGCACCGAAATAGGGGTAATCTTCACGATATTCATCGCTCAAATAGTCTTCGACTTTGTCAAAGCCTAAAACGCATTCTACCATTTTCCCGCTCACGGGAACTTTGATGGATTGAATGATCCCGCCAAAGCTAAGAATCGTAACTTGCATTTGGTTGTCGTTTTCAAGCAGGTAGCTAGTAACTTCTTGATTGTTTACTTTTCCTGCGATATTTTTGGTTATTTTCATAGTTAAAAATTTATCTTAGCTAAATTAAGGTTTTTTTCGGAATTTATGGAATAAAAGTCCTATGATTTTAATCAAAAAAGCCACATCTTATGATGTGGCTTTTGTTATGAATTTGAAATCTTAGCGATTATTTAGTTTCATCTTCGCTTTTAAATAAATCTTCAAAGAATTTGGAGATAGTTTCTTTTGCTTCTCCTGTTTTTTCTTGAAGTTTTCCAAGCAATTCTTCAGATTTACCTTCGGTATAAGTTAAATCATCATCAGTCAAATCTCCCCATTGTTGTTTAATTTTTCCTTTTAGCTGATTCCAGTTCCCTTTTAATTTGTCGTCTAAACTACTCATAATAATTTTGTTTAAATGTTTGCTATATAAAATCGCAACAACTATTCCATCTCATAAAAAAGATAGTTAAATCCTTGTTAATCCCAAGTAATCGTGTTTATTTTGCAGAAAAATTAATAATCAATGGATTTTAAAGCACTTCTTTTTGATATGGATGGCGTAATCGTAGATACGGAGCCACTTCACCGCAAAGCGTGGTTTGCAGCATTTGCTGAATACGGCATCGAGATGGAGCCTGGATATTACGAATCATTTACAGGGAAAGCTACTTTGCCTGTGAGCCAAGAAATCGTAGAAAAATATCAATTAGATTGTACGCCAGAAGAATTGGTAGCTTGCAAGAGAAAGTATTTTAAAGACTATTTTGATAACGATGAGGATTTCGATTTACTGCCTGGTGTTCACGAATTGATTCAAGATTTATATAATAATGGTGTAAAGTTAATCTTGGCATCATCGGCAAGTATGAATACCATTAATTGGGTTTTTAAGCGATTTGGGATTGAACAATATTTCTCTGGGAAAATCAGTGGGGCAGAGCTGAGAGAATCAAAGCCTAATCCGGAAATATTTTTAAAAGCCGCCGAAATGGCAAAGGCTAAGCCCGAAGAATGCGTAGTAATCGAAGATTCTACCAATGGGATTTTAGCTGCCAAACGCGCAGAAATCTTTACGATAGGATATAAAAGTGCGCACAGTAAAAATCAAGATTATTCGCTGGCCGATGTCGTGATTTCAAACTTCGATGAGGTAAATTACGAAAAAATTAATATATTTGTGAAATCTTAGAATTTTACAAAAAATGAAAGAAGTGTCTTCGCTTCAGCAACTTATAAAAATGGATCAGCTCGATGAATTCACTTTTTTGGGAGAGAATTACAGCATCGGGAGTCCTATCGTCTTTGGGGGGCAAGTTTTGGCACAAGGGCTTTATGCCATGAGCCAGAGTGTGCCAGAGGATCGCATAGCACATTCTTTGCACGGCTATTTTATTTTGCCAGGGGATTTAACTAAGCCCATTCGTTACGAAGTGGAGTTTGTGCGCGATGGAGGTAGTTTTTCTACCCGGCGCGTAAAAGCCTTGCAAGATGATAAAATTATCTTTTTTATGGGCACATCGTTCCAGAAAAAAGAAGAGGGATATCATTACCAAATACAGATGCCTAAGGTGCCTCAGCCCGACGAGCTTTATAGCTGGGATGATATGTATAATCAGCTCAAGGAACATTTGCCAAGAGCGGTGAAGCAATTTCTTTCCATAGAACGCCCCTTTATCTTTAAACCTACGGTTTTGGAAAATGTGTTGAAACGAAAACCTCGCGAACCTAATTACAGCGTTTGGTTTAAAATTAAAGGTGAAACCGAAAATAACCCGTTGATGAACAGATCGATTCTATCATATGTTTCGGATTATAATCTGCTCACGACTGCACTCAGGCCCCACGCACATGTTGCAGATATGAGCAATACGCAATTAGCAACGATAGACCACGCAATGTGGTTTCACCAAGAGGCGAATATCAATGAGTGGTATTTGTATTCAGTAGATTCGCCAATTGCTTCCAATGCTAGAGGTTTTGTAAGAGGAAGTATTTTTAGTCAAGACGGAAAACTTGTAGCATCGGTAGCACAAGAAGGACTTTTAAGACCAATAACTAAATAAAAAAATAATATGAAAAAAGTACTATTAAGTGTGATTGTAATCGCTAGCGTAATCGGTTGTAAAAACAAACCAAAAGATTACGCAACATTCTCAGGAAAAGTTACAAATATTGATGTTCCTGCAGATTCTGTATATGTGTTCAATCCAGAAATTAATTACAGCAAAAGTATTAAGCTAAATCCAGACGGAACTTTTAGCGATACTTTGAAAGTGAAAGAAGGCCACTTTATATTCAAAATTGGAGATGAGTATGGTAGAGTTTATTTAAAAAACGGAGACGAAATTAAAATCAGTACCGATTATCCTGCATTCGATGATAAATTGGTGTATGAAGGAGAGGGCGAATCTATTGAACTAAATAAATTATCGCTAGAAGTTGCAAAGTTAGCGGGTAATTTCTTTGATAATGATGGGCTTCTTGAACAAAGCACAGAAGAATTAGATCAATCTAAAAAAACACTATTGAACGAAGTAGATGCCTTGTTTCAAAAGTATCCAAATGTAAATGACTCCATCAAAGGAGAGATTAAAACGAGTTTGAACAATAGTTTGGTTTCCTTGTCGGATATGGTTCAGGAGAGAAAAAATCTTCAAGAAAAATTTGTAGGAAAACCAGCACCACAATTTACATTACCAAGTATCGATGGCAAAAAAGTTTCGCTTTCTGATTTGAAAGGAAAACCAGTGTATGTGGACATTTGGGCTACTTGGTGTGGACCATGTAAGGCAGAGATTCCTTCATTGAAGAATTTAGAAGAAAAATATGGAGATAAAATCCATTTTGTAAGCCTTTCTGTAGACGAGCCAAATACTAAAGAAAAATGGATCGAGTTTGTAAAAGAAAAAGATTTGAAAGGAATCCAAATCATGAGTGAAAACGATTGGCGTAACGATTTTGTTCAAGCTTTAGAAGTAAAAGGAATTCCAAGATTTGTCTTGATTGATGCACAAGGAAACATCGTGAATCCAGACGCCCCAAGACCAAGTGCATCAAATATTGAGGAGACTTTAAACGCTTTGATTAAATGAGAATTTTTTCAACAATTAGAAAAATAAATTAAAACCCCTATAAGATGCCAATAAAAGTTGGCATCTTTTTTTTGCACAAAAATCATTTAAAAAAATTCCATGTAAGAAGGTACAAACTCCTATCTTTGTCTCAAAGTGAATTTATGAAAAGTGTAACGATTATAGGTGCTGGGAATGTAGCCTTTCATTTAACGCGTGCATTTGTGAGCAATACCGTTCAGGTAAATCAAATTTACAATCGTACTTTGGCAAAAGCCGAGACGATTGGAGAAGCCAATGGCATAAGATATACCGATAAAATTTCAGAATTAGAGCATTCCGATTTATTTATCATCTCCTCTTCAGATGCCGCAATAGAGGAGCTCTCCATGCACATTCCGTTCAATGATGTGATGGTGGTGCACACCTCTGGTGCAATGCCTATGAGCACACTTAAAGGGAAATATAGAAAAGGCGTATTGTATCCTTTGCAGACATTTAGCCAAAATAGAAAATTGAATTATAGCGAAATTCCATTTTTTGTAGAAGCAGAAAATCCAGAAGACGAAAAAGCTTTGCTAGAGCTCGCTGAGCGAGTGAGCAATCGAGCTAAAATCTTAAACAGCGAGCAAAGAGCGCAAATGCACCTTTCTGCCGTGTGGGCATGTAATTTTGCCAATCATATGTATTACATCGCTCACAAAACGGCGGAAGAAGCTGGTTTAGGCTTTGAATACCTCCGTCCTTTAATTGAAGAAACTGCTTTAAAAATCGAGGATTTAACACCTTTTGAAGCACAAACAGGACCAGCCAAACGAAACGACCAGATCACGATAGAAAAACATTTAAGCTTGATAAAAGATTCTTACTTAAAAGATATGTACAACGATATTAGCAACTCGATAAATAAAACCTATCATGGAGAATTATAAAGAAAAGATGAAAAACATCAAAGCCTTTGTGTTTGATGTAGATGGCGTGCTTACCGATGGTAAAATTATGCTTTTCCCAGACGGGAGTTTTGTGCGAAACATGAATGTAAAAGATGGCTATGCAATGCAATTTGCCATTAAAAAAGGTTATTTAATCGGAATTATCACAGGTGGAGCCGATCCGATGGTGAGTCAGCGATTGAAAGCCTTAGGCATTACCGATATTTATACCCAATCGCACTATAAGTACGATGATTTTGAGGATTTTCTATTTAAATATGATTTAAAACCAGAAGAAGTGCTTTACATGGGCGACGATGTGCTAGATATGGAAGTAATCGCGGCTGCAGGCATCGGCTGTGCTCCGAATAATGCGGTGGTGGAAGCTCAAGAAGCGGCAGATTATATTTCACCACACAATGGGGGGGATGGCTGTGTACGCGAAGTTATAGAACAAGTAATTCGCGTGCAGGGGCACTGGAACGATTTTAAAATTGGATTGTAAAATCATCGGCATCATTTAAGAAATTAAAATGTTGCCGTTGCTCAATTAAATAAGGCTTATTTATCGCAAAGATAGATAAGCTTTCTTTTTTGTCCAAAGCCTGAATGTCCTTTCCTAGCGGGTCGATGACATGGCAGTCGCCGAGATATGATAATCCGTTGGGGGCTTCCCCTGATCGGTTTACTCCAGCTATATACGCCATATTTTCAATCGCTCGTGCGTGGAGAAGTGTGTTCCATGCAAAAGAACGAGAGCTTGGCCAGCTGGCTACATAAATAGCTAAGTCATACAGCTCAAATGGTGTGTTGCGAGAAAACACTGGGAATCGCAAATCGTAACATATTTGTGGCAGAATACGCCAGCCTTCATAATTAATGATGACTTGCTTTTTGCCTGCTGTGTAATGTTTATTCTCTCCAGCATATGAAAAAAGATGTCGCTTGTCGTAACGCACAAAAGTTTCATTTGGAGCCACCCAATACAATCGATTGTAGTAGCCTTCCCGCCCCTTCACTGGGATACTTGCACAGAAAACCGCCTGTTTTTGAATCGCTTTTTGTTGCAGAAATTTAAATGATTTGGCATAAGTATCTTCTGCAATTTCGTGTGTGTTCATAGAAAAACCATAAGAAAACATTTCGGGCAAAATAAAAATATCAGCATTTACATTTTTGATGATTTTATCAATTTGCTTAAAATTTTCTTCGGGACTTTCCCAAACAATATCAAGGGCGATAGTTGCAATAATTAATTCGTCTTTCATAGCAGGTTAAAGGTACTAAATATTTTAAATTAACCCGTAGTGCATTATAAAAAAAGGTTGCCCATGAGCCTAAAGAAAAGTAAATTGCATTGGTTACCAATCAAATACAATTATGAGCAACCTAGAGGCAAGTTACAATTTTATTTTGAATAAACTAATAGAAATTTCAGGAACTGAAAATTTCTATTTTAAACCAGTGAAACCAAAATTATCTGATATAGAGCTGATAAGCTTAATTATTTTAGCAGAATTTAAATCTATCGATTCTGAGCACCAGCTTTTTAGAGAGATAAAAGGTTGGGCTATTGAATCTAAAATTGAAAGGAGTGTTTACAACAGAAGAAAACGAAAACTCTTCCCTTTTCTTGAAGAAATTAGGTGCAAAATGGTGAAAAAGTTCAATGATTTTGAAAACTATTTTTTGGTGGACAGCATGCCTTTAGAAGTGTGTAAATTATCCCGCTCTTCCAGAAGCAAAATCTGTAAAGAAAATAGCTTTTCAATGCCAAATAAAGGTTTTTGTGCTTCTCAAAATCTACACTTTTATGGTTACAAGCTACATGCGATCCGTTCTATTGCTGGTGTGTTCCAAAGTTTTGACTTATCTCCCGCCTCCGTTCACGACATTCATTATTTGAAAGACATAAAACTTCAAATTTCTGATTGCGTGTTACTTGGAGACAGGGGCTATCTTTCTCAAACGGTTCAGCTTGACTTGTTCAATGAGGTGAAAATCCAGTTAGAAACCCCTAAAAGAAAAAATCAAAAAGATTACAAACCTCAGTTCTATCCATTCAGAAAGTATAGAAAACGTATAGAAACTTTATTCTCGCAGTTGTGTGACCAATTTATGATACGGCGTAATTATGCCAAATCTTTTGAAGGATTCAAAACAAGAATATTGGCAAAAATTACCTCCTTGACTACTATTCAATATCTCAATAAATTTGTCTTTCATAGTAACATTAACAATTTAAAAATTAACCTCATTCGATAATGCACTACGGGTTTAAAACAAAAAAAGAGAGATATTGTAATTCCTGTTTTGGTGGCTCACGATGAAAACTTTCAAGTGAAAATCATAGGAGGTGCAATAGACAAAGTGGCAGATAATAAAGAGAAAGTAGGGTATAAACCAGACGCTATTTTGCCAGATAAAAATGTAGAAAATTGGATAGAAGACATCACTAAACAATATGTAGATAAAATCAATAAAGGTGAAAACTAAAAGCCGTAGATACAAAAAGTTTATAAAACTAAATCGAGATTATCATCGCGACTTGGGATACTTTTTTTCGGGCTTAGTCATTATTTATTGTCTATCGGGCATTGCCTTTAATCATATAGATGATTGGAATCCTGATTTTATTTTAAACAAAAAAGAAATTCAGATAAAACAGGAATTAGACAAGGCACATTTTTCAGACAAGACGGCTCACGAGCTGAGCCAGCTTTGTGGCGAGAAGGAATACAAACTTTATGATTTTCCCACGCCCTATCAAGTGAAAATCTATTATAAAGATGCAAGCTTTCATGTAGATTTTAATAAAAAAATGGGCGTTTATGAGCAGATTACCCGTCGTCCAGTCTTTTATGAAGCCAATGTTTTGCATAGAAACAATGTCAAAGCTTGGCGGTGGTTTGCCGATATATTTTCGGTGGCACTTATCATAATTGTGGTAACGGGCTTGTTCATAGCTTCGGGCAAAAATAGTTTTAAGAAAAGAGGATTCATCTTCTTTGCATTAGGATTCATACCTCCCATTGTGGCGATAATCATTCATTATTTAAATTGAAAAAAAATGAAAAAATTAATATTTTTAAGTCTCTGTTTGGGATTTATCGTAGCATGTTCTCCTAAAGGAAATCAATTATTTAAAGGAGACTCTGTGTGGCAGCGGGATTTCTACCCCATGCCAGGGCTAAAGCACCATGTCGAGTATCAATTAGGCAACGATAGCATAAGCTATGCAATAAACGGTAGTGCTGTAAACACGGCATATACAATGCGGGTGGATACCGTGGTGCCAGAGGAAAATAGAATTGTAGCATTTGACAAAGATGGCGTTTGCTATGTTCTGTTTATTAAAGAATTAGGAGGGGACTCCATCAAAATTTTTAAAGAGCAACGAAATGATAGGGCAGATGCACTTAATTTTCCCGTTCCAGCACTTGATTACAAAGCCAATCACAACCAAGGCTGGAATACCTATTATAAGAAATCTTGAAAAAAAGTAGAAAAGCTTTTAGCTAATTTCTTAAGTGATATTTACTAAAAGCACAAGTGATTTTGCACAAAATCACTTGTGCTTTTTTTGTAAAACAATAGCAGGGAAAGGCTTTGGGCTAAATTTTAGAGAAATCTTTAGCCTGAAAACTAAAAATCAGTATATTTGCCCCATGTCTAGAATCATTCAGCAATTACTTGTTTTGCCCGCCATTGGTTTGATAAAACTTTACCAAATGCTTATTTCGCCATGGCTTGGTCGCAATTGCCGATTCACGCCCACTTGCTCGCAATATGGCATCGAGGCACTGAAAACGCACGGATTTTTCTATGGCAGTTATTTAACCATTAGGAGAATTATGCGCTGCCACCCATGGGGCGGTAGTGGCAAAGATCCTGTTCCCAAAAAAGAAAAATAATAATGAAAGAAACTTTAGCATACATTACTTACAGAGGATCAGAAGGAATCGAGATTTTTGGATTACCTCTACACTTTTATAGCTTAATGTGGCTAACCGCCTTTGTCCTAGGCTGGTACATTATGGCAAAAATGTTTAAAATCGATGGCGTGTCAAAGGATAAGCTAGACCCCCTGTTTATGTACACTTTCTTTGGAGCTGTGTTGGGAGCACGCATCGGGGAATTTTTGTTTTATGATCCGAGCGCATTTATTGAGCGTCCGCTAGAGGTATTTTTACCCATTCAATATTCACCAGGGAGCGAGTTTCTTTTTGGCTTAATTAAAAATTACAAATTCGTAGGATTTCAAGGGCTTGCAAGCCACGGAGCCACTGTGGGGCTTTTGATAAGTTCATACCTTTATACCAGAAAATATTTGCCAGGCAAGAACATGCTTTGGCTTGTGGATCGATTAGCCATCTGTGTTTCTATCGGTGGAGCTTTTGTGCGAATTGGGAATTTTGTAAACTCTGAAATCGTGGGCAAACCAAGCGACTTGCCGTGGGCGGTGTTGTTCGAGAAACAGAGCTTAAGCTATGGCGAAATCGTGCCTAGACACCCAGCACAGTTGTACGAGGCATTTGCTTATATTTTGCTATTTATCCTGCTTTGGTGGATTTACAATAAAACCAATAAAAAATACCAAAACGGATATATTTTTGGACTATTTTTCACTTTGCTTTTCAGTATCAGATTCATTATCGAATTTTTTAAAGAAAGCCAAGGCGTAGAGTGGGTGGCTCAAACTTTAAAGGTGAATTTAAACAATGGGCAAGTATTGAGCATTCCATTTATCATTATCGGATTGGTCGTAATGTACTTGTCGAACAAAGGATATTTTAATAAAAAATAGAATATGAAAAATTTAAAAATACAATTATTAAGCCTTTTGGCTGCAGGAGCTTTTTTAGTTTCATGCGAAAAAAAATCAACTCAAATTGAGGCAAACAATGCACCTATCGAGATTGAATTCATTAAAGAAGGCGATTTGGTGTTGAAAAATAATGATTCAATCATCAAGAAATTGGATGTTGAGGTGGCAAACACGGATTCTGAGCGTCAAATTGGGTTGATGAATCGTAGCAGCATGCTAGAAAATAGAGGAATGATTTTCGTTTTTGATGAAGACAACACCTCTGGCTTTTGGATGAAAGATACTAGAATTCCGCTTGATATTATTTTTGTGGGACAAGATAGCACAGTAATCAATGTGCAGAAGAATGCTAAGCCTTATGATGAGCATAATTATCCTGCAACAGCACCATATCGCTATGTGCTAGAGGTCAATGGTGGTAATGCCGATAAATGGGGCGTAAAAGATGGAGTGACTAAGTTGAGCTGGAAAACAAATTCCTGATTTTGTAAGTTTAAAGTTTTGTCAAGTTGTATTTATTTATAAATTTGCGGAAAATATTAAATAGAATATATGGGAATGTTAAAAGAGTTTAAAGAATTTGCGACAAGAGGTAATGTCGTGGATTTGGCAGTAGCGGTGATCATTGGTGCTGCATTTGGTAAGATTGTTACATCATTTGTAGATGATTTAGTAACTCCAATCGTTTTAAATCCAGTACTGAAAGCGTCTGGAGTGGATAAAATTAGCGAATTAAGTTGGCATGGGATTATGTACGGTAATTTCCTATCAGCGATTATTAATTTTATTATTATTGCCTTTGCCTTATTTTTAATGATTAAAGGTATTAATTCATTAAAGAAAAAAGAGGAGCCAAAACCAGAAGTTCCAGCAGGTCCTTCGCAAGAAGAGTTATTAACTCAAATTAGAGATTTACTTAAAAATAAATAAGAATTTTTTATTTCGAAAAAAAAAGAAAAGCCACTCAATCCGAGTGGCTTTTTTATAAATTAATGGAAAAGTATTATTAACCTGAGTTCGATTAATATTTTAAGGGAAATAAGTTGTATAAAAAGAGAAATAGTTGTATTTTTAAGTTTTTAAAATTCAATTATTTAACAACTATTTCTCATGATTAATTACCACAAAATTACGGATATTTTTTGTATTGTTGATGACTTTTGTAATGATTTTGAAAAATTCACTCAGCCTTTTACTCTCGGAAAGTCTCCCAAAAAGAAGCCCAAAATGAGTAACGCTGAAGTAATCACCATAATGATTCTTTTTCATCTAAGTGGCTTTAGAACTTTTAAGCATTTTTACATTTACTATGTTCAAAAGCATATGCAACAGGAATTTCCTCAAACGGTCTCTTATAACCGATTTACCGAACTTATGCAATCCAATATCATGGCTCTTACCATGTTTGCAAAAACCTGTGCTTTAGGAAGTTGCACAGGGATTTCTTTTGTGGATAGTACGCCAATAAGAGTATGTGGAAACAAAAGAATTAAACGCAACAAAGTATTCAAAGACCTAGCTACAACGGGGAAATCTACTATGGGTTGGTTTCATGGATTTAAACTCCATCTGGTCATTAATGATAAAGGCGAGATATTGAGTTTTTGCGTAACGCAGGCGAATGTAGACGATAGGGAGCCGCTGAAAAATGAAGGCTTTTTGAAGCAAATTTTCGGTAAACTATTTGGTGATAAAGGTTACATCTCTGAAAAGTTGAATCAATTACTCTTTGTGGATGGTATTCAACTGATTACCAACATCCGAAACAACATGAAAAACTCTCTTATGACTATGTCTGACAAAATTTTGCTTAGAAAGCGCTCCATCATAGAGACGGTGAATGACGAGCTAAAAAACATTTGCCAAATTGAGCACTCCAGGCATCGTTCAATAGGAAATTTTATGACCAACTTAGTGGTAGGGATTATTGCCTATCATTTTCTTCCTAAAAAACCATCATTAAAATATGAAACTCTGAAAACTAACCAATTAGCTATGTTTTATTAATCGAATTCAGGTTATTAGAATCTAAATCCTAAACTTAGTAGAACATTGTTTTGGGTATTTTTCACGGAAGAAACAACACTAGTTTCATTGTCAAATCCATCACCATCCCAGCTTCCATTACTCAAAGAAGCGTATTGTCCACCAAAGAATGGGTTGGAAAAACTACTTTGAGACATTTGATAAGCAACATTTACATAAAAGGGTCTAAAGTTATAGCCTAATCCAAAAGCATAAGTACTTCTGCTAGAAACATACATGTTTTTGTAATTATTAATATTAGATAGTCCCGCTTCATTATATGTTTTTAAAGATGATGTTTTAAATGGATTAGAACTATAACTGTATCCAGCTCTAAGACTCACATCTTTAAGTCTATACTCTCCCCCCACACTTATTTCGGAAATATTTTTATATTCAGAATTTATAAAACTATTAAATTGATTCTGCATTTCTAGATTGGCACCAGATATTTTAGGCTTGGTAAAACCAATACTATAATCTGCATTTAATGCTAAGGATTTCCCAAAAACATAACCAATGCTTGCCGTAGCTTTAGCAGGGGTTGTAATATTTTTGGAATCTTGGTAGGTTAAAGAGCTCCATTTGTTATTATTATTTAATCCATACTCTGTGTACAAGCTTTCAGAATTCCACCATGTAGGGGTCTGAATAGCAAGACCTAGTCTTAAGTTTTTATTTATTTTTCCAATTATGCCTGCAGAAAATGAGAAGGCATTGGAATTTGTGGTGTTAGGAGTGTATTGTTTATGGAATTCATAACTTTGAGTTCCGTTCGTCAATTCGAATGCGTCATTTGAAGTGAGATCTATACTTTTTAGATTAAAAGAAGCACCTAGATAAATTTTGTTATCGTAATTACCTCCTATTCCAAAATTAAAAACCGAATAGTTCCCCGTTCTGCTGTAAGCATGTCTACTTAAATAATAACTAGGGAAATTTAAAAGATTAATATTTCTATTATTTACATCCGTTTCTATGTAATTATCTAAATTAGCGTTGTTATAGTTTATTCCTATATTGAAAGCTTTCCATTTAGAGAAATCGTCTGTCCTCATCGCTAATACTGCTCCAATTTGTTGAATGTTTGTTATATTATTTTTATATTCAGTATGGTTACCATTATATGTAGTAGCATTTTTATATGAGTTGATACCCATAGTTGCTTGAAACTCATTTGTTAAATTCACCCCTAAAGCACCTGGGTTTTTGATTGTAGCAGAAATATCTCCACCCAAAGCCCCCATAGATCCACCCATAGAAACATACCTAGCTGAACCATTGACTCCTTGGAAGTCATAAATAGATACAATATCGTTAATAGTCGAAACATCTTGAGCTTTTGTTAAAGATACTAATGACAAAGCAACAAATGCATATGTTATTTTTTTCATGTTTATGTTTTTTTAATTTATTTATCTAAACGCACCTTTTCTGAAACCACTTGAGCTGCCATTGTAGGTGTTATTTCTTGGTGAACTTACAGAAGGGGTGCTTCTATAAGTATTGTTGTAATTTGGATAGGTATTGCTATTGTAAGAATTATTCCAATTAGAATTATTGTAAGTTTTTCTATTATTGTTATTTCTAATAGATCTAGATTCAGATCTAAATACATTAGAATTATTGCTCCTATTATTGTAATTGTTATTGTTTGTTTGGTAGTTAGAAATTCTATTTGAACTACCTCTAAAAATAGAATCAGCACCTCTTTCTTTTTTAGGCACCGGTTTCACATAGTACGGAGCGTAATATCCACCTCCATAGTATCTGCCACCGTAATAATAAGGATTGTTATAACCATAATATCCATAATACGGAGCGTATGGAGACCAAGAGTTATAGCCATAATAAGGGGAGTAGTATCCGTAACCTCCATAGAATGGATAATCCCAGCCCCAGAAATTATTGTAATAGCCATAAGGATAATATACTCCATAGAATCTAGGGGAATACCAATTGTAGCCCATTCCAAAACCAGAATAGTATGGAGAACCAAAATAGTTGATAGATACATTCACATCCTTATCGAGATCTCCCCAAGTTGAATACTTAGAATGTGGTTTTCTATCTTTTCTTTGCCAATCCGTTCTGTAATCCGAAATAGGAGCATTACCATTCTCATCAAAATATTTACCTCCAATTCTTACCAAATCATCTTTAGAAGATTTTGGATTATAATATCTTGCATCATAATAAACATCGTCATCGCTATTACTATCATACACGGCAACTTCTCTTACATCCACAGAAGGGTCGTAATAAATTCCATCGGTCTCTCTTGCCATTGGTTGAGAAATGGTACAAGAAGAAACCCCTGCAAACAACAATCCTAGCGGAATTATGCGCAGAAATGTTGAGTTTAATATTTTATTCTTACTTTTCATGACATAAAAGTTTTATGTAAATATACAAATAATTAAATTTGTGCTTTTATTTTTAACCAAGAAAATTCAAATCATATGCCAATATTGAAAGATTTATAATTTCATAAAAAAGATTGGCAAATATTTAATAAAAAAAGAAGAATATGGCAAAATTAACCCCTCGTAAAGAGAATTATAGCAAGTGGTACAACGAGCTAGTGGTTTCTGCAGATTTAGCAGAAAATTCAGGAGTAAGAGGTTGTATGGTAATCAAACCTTATGGCTATGCCATTTGGGAAAAAATGCAAGCTCAATTAGACAAAATGTTCAAAGAAACTGGGCACCAAAACGCATATTTCCCGTTATTTGTTCCCAAAAGTTTGTTTGAGGCTGAAGAGAAAAATGCAGAAGGATTTGCTAAAGAGTGTGCCGTAGTTACACACTACCGTTTGGTAAAAGACGAGGAAAAGCCAGGGAAATTAAAAGTAGACCCTAACTCAAAATTGGAGGAGGAGCTTGTGGTGCGCCCTACTTCAGAAGCTATTATTTGGAATACCTATAAAAACTGGATTCAATCGTATCGTGACCTGCCAATTTTGGTAAACCAATGGGCAAATGTGGTGCGTTGGGAAATGCGTACGCGTTTATTCTTGAGAACTGCCGAATTCTTATGGCAAGAAGGGCACACGGCTCATGCTACTCGTGAGGAGGCAGTTGAGGAAACAGAGAAAATGATTGGAGTTTATGCCGATTTTGCCGAAAACTATATGAAAATCCCTGTAATTAAAGGCTTGAAAACCGAAGCAGAGCGTTTTGCAGGAGCAGATGAAACTTATTGTATCGAGGCTTTAATGCAAGATGGTAAAGCATTGCAAGCAGGAACATCTCACTTTTTAGGACAAAACTTTGCGAAGGCTTTTGATGTTAAATTCAATTCAAAGGAAGGCAAATTAGAATATGTTTGGGCAACTTCTTGGGGCGTTTCTACGCGATTGATGGGAGCTTTAATCATGACTCACTCAGACGACCAAGGGTTGGTACTGCCTTCAACATTAGCACCAACTCAAGTAGTGATTGTCCCAATTTATTTCAACGATGAGCAAAAAGCTAAAATCGATGAGGTAGCTTTGAGAATGCACGATGAATTAAAAGCTAAAGGGCTTAGCGTGAAATACGATGATAATGATGCCTACAAGCCAGGCTGGAAATTCCACGAATATGAATTAAAAGGAGTGCCAGTGCGTATCGCAATCGGACCAAAAGATTTAGAAAAAGGACATGTAGAAGTGGCAAGGAGAGATACGCTTGAAAAACAATTCATCGCGACCGATGAGGTAACCGATCTAGTGCCAAATCTTTTACAAGAAATAGACGATAATTTGTTCAATCGTGCGGTAGAATATCGTGCGGAACATACTACCAAAGCCGATACTTGGGAGGAGTTTGTAGATATTTTAGAAAACAAAGGAGGTTTTGTATCTGCTCACTGGGACGGAACTACGGAAACCGAGGAGAAAATTCAAGAGATGACCAAAGCTACAATTCGTTGTATTCCTTTAGATAATCAATTGGAAGAAGGAAAATGTATCTTGACAGGCAAGCCAAGTAAACAACGCGTATTGTTTGCAAAATCATATTAAAATCCGATTTTTCAAAACACAAAAAAATCCGTGCTCATCTCTGAACACGGATTTTTTTATAGATAAAAAATTATTTTTTAGGCGGGTAGAAATACAAAATTTCATTTACCGCTTTCGGGATTCGTTCTACTTTGTCAGAAAGCTTATACAAGTTCAATCCCTCCCCCATTCCTTGCCAAACAAGCGTATTGTTTTTACGATTTACCAAATCGATGATCAAAGTTCCATCGTGGTATTTTCTCACATTCGGTGCACCCCAGTAGCCGTTGTAGCCATAAGGTCCCCAAGGACCAGCCCACCATGGATTATACCATGGGTCTACATCTACATTCACATGTTTTTGCGTTTTAGCAACGAGGTTTACGATCAAATCGGCAGAATTTTCAGAATTTGCCATCGTCAAGCCTTTTTCTTCAAGATTTTGCTGAACTGCTGCTACTACACGACGCTTGTCTAAATCATTCATTTTTAAATTATTTAGACCTTTTTCATGAAAAGCAAAAGTTTTAAATTGCTGAAAATTCACATTTCTGTCGTAGTCACTGCTCACGCTCACCGTTCCACAGGAAGTCAATGCTAATAGCATGATCATTCCAATGATAGATAAATATTTATTCATAATTAATTCGTTTAATATAAGAAAGCGAGTAACAATAATTATTCCAATTCGTTAAGCACTAGTTTTTTAGTAAAGAATTATGCTTTGGTTAAAAAATATCAAAATCCTATTTTTTTATCTTTTTTTCTAAAGGAATGAGTTTTTTTATCATAGCCGTAAGGGCAATGTTTGCATCCGCTTTGGCAGCAATAGCCGCGTTTGAGCAAATATTTTTCGGTCTTAATTTTGAACCCCTCAGGCGAAAGATAATAATCTCCCTCTTCCAATTTTGGTTTAAGCATTAAGGTTGAATATTGAATCCGACATATTCTAAGTCTCTCCAAAATTTTGGATATGATTTGTTTACCACTTCTGGACATTTGATTTCCATTTCACGCGTAAGGGCTAATGGGGTGAAGCTTAGAGCCATTCGGTGGTCTTCATATGTTTCGATACACGGGGTTTGCCAAACATCTTCAAAAGCCACGAGTTCAATAGAATCGTCTGTGATAATGCTTTCTACACCACACTTTTTAAGTTCTGTTTTAAGCGCAACTAATCGATCCGTTTCCTTGATTTTTAAAGTATGCAAGCCAGTAAGTTTAACTTTAATTTTCAATCCGGCACAAGTAACGGCTATTGTTTGTGCTAAATCTGGATTTTTATTTAAGTCTAAACGAATGACCTCTGGTGGTGTGAAGTCTGTTTTTTTGCGTAGAATCACTTTGTTGTTGTGCCAAAGAGTCATTACGCCAAAGTATTTTTCATAAATCGGAACCAAGCGTGCATCACCTTGTAGGCTATCTTTTTTATAAGTAGAAAGCGTGATGTCGCAATCTTTGGACAAAGCCGCCATGCTGTACCAATACGAAGCCGAGCTCCAGTCTGATTCTACAACAACATTGGTGCGTCTTATCCTACGACAAGGAAACACTCGAATGCCTGTTTCGTCGTCAAACCATTCAACTTTTATTCCCACAGATTCTAACTGTGCTTTGGTCATTTCAATATAGGGTTTGGAAGTGAGTTTGGTGGTGAATTTTATTTCCAAACCTTGCCTTAATTTAGGTGCAACAAGCATTAATGCAGAAATGTATTGGCTGCTCAAATTTGCTTGGATTTCAATGTGTTTAGGCTGAATGGTTCTTCCTGTGATTTTGAGTGGAGGATAGCCTTCTTTTTTTACATATTCGATATCGGCACCTACTTTTCTTAAAGCTTCTACGAGTGGAGCGATTGGTCTTTCCTGCATTCTTTTAGAGCCAGTGAGGATGGCTTCTTTCCCTTTAGAAAAGGCATAGTAAGCCGTAAGAAAACGCATGGCTGTTCCTGCGTGATGAATATCAATTTTGCGAGAATCACTTTGCAGTGCGTTTCGCAAAACTTTGGTGTCCTCGGCATCTGCGATGTTTTCTATCTCTTTGATTTCTGGGAAAAGTTTTTTTAAAATAAGCCAACGGTTGCTCTCACTTTTTGAGCCTCCGATTTTGATTTCTCCAAAAATTTCAGCAGAGTGGTGGATAAGTTTCATAATTTAAGAACGAAGTTTTGGGTTATTGGCGTGTCTGTCGTGGTCTCTTTTGGTTTTGAGTTCCATTTTGCGCTGAAAGGCAGCATCGATATCTGTACCTGTCTGGTTAGCCAAGCAAATTGCCACAAAAATTACATCTGCCAACTCTTCGCCTAAATCTTTATTTTTGTCTGATTCCTTCTCGCTTTGCTCTCCATAGCGTCGTGCAATAATGCGTGCCACTTCGCCTACTTCCTCGGTGAGCTGTGCCATATTGGTGAGCTCATTGAAATAGCGAACGCCATGGTTTTTTATCCATTCATCTACTTGTTGCTGGGCTTGTTTTAAAGACATAAAAAAATAGCTATATTTTTATTTTTTGTATAAAACTGGGTTAAACTCCTCGTCGTTGTACATTTTCATTTGTTTGTACACTTTCATTTTCTTGGTGCCATTTTGCAAATCAGTAATAAGTTCCTCAATAGCAGTGCCCAAATCTTCTTTTTGGGTTAAAAGCACATCAAGTTTTTCTTGAGATTTTTTGCGGTGTTCTTCGCTCGCATCAGCACGATTAGCTTCCTCTCGCATGTGGTAAATTTTCAAAGCAAGAATAGAAAAACGATCAATTGCCCATGCAGGGCTTTCGGTGTTTATTTTAGCTTCTGGTGAGGTTTTAATAGCTTTTAATTCGTTCAAAAACCAACTGTCGATATATTCAACAGTGTCTGTTCTTTCTTGATTAGATTGGTCGATCCAGCGTTTGATTTTTAAAGCTTCTTCTGGCGAAATTTCAGGGTCACGAATGATGTCTTCTAGATGCCATTGTACAGTATCGATCCAGTTTTTGCGATACAATAGGTGGTCTAGGCTACTACTTTCATACGGATTGTTGAGGGGAGCGTAAACATCGTCTTTTACATGATAATCCTTAATGCTTTGTTCAAAAATTTTCCAAGCGTTTTCCGTCAAATTCATTATTTCAGTTTAAAGGTTGTAAATAGTCCTTCCATGGCAGTGATGTAGTCTCTCTTTTTACTCTTACCTTGGTTAAGCGGTGCAAACAAAATAGCTTGCGCGACATAAAGTGTGTGATTTTTTTTGTCAAGCAAAATCTTACTTGTGTATGGTCCTCCCATTTGAGATAGCGTCATAGACCACCAACCTTGAGACTCGTATGCCAATAGATTTGGTGCAGGGCTAGGCAGAGGTGTAAAGTCGTAAGAATCCATAAATGCTGGATTTTTTTCCACCGTTACATGGTCTTTCACTTCCACTCTCATGGAGTCGTTACCATTTTTTATGTATTCAAATTTGGGTTCTTTTCCGCCCTCGGTGTAAAGTCCTGTGATGGAATCGCTGATTTGGATAAATTCCTGCAAATTCAAATTAGGCTTATTGAACGGAACTTTGTACACCAAAATGTTGATGATATCGAATGATGATTTATTAACTAAATTATTTCTAGCATCACGATTGGTAATTGTATTGACTTGGTCTTTGCGATACCAAACAAAGTTTTTCTCGGCACGAGCGATTTGATAATCCTTTGGAACCAGAAGTGAAACGCCCATTGCATCTAAATTTGGGGTGCTAGCTTTAGCTTTAGACGCATAGCTTTCTAGCAAAAACTCTCTATCTGCCCAGCGATAAAGATTGATGATGCTATCTTGATTTTTGTGCAAAAGGTCGGCGATTTCTCGAGTATCATTGCCGTGCACTTCTACATAGCCTTGCGGTTTTGCAAACTTATTTTTTTCGGCAATAAACTCAGGAGCTCCCAGCTTTAAATTTAAAATTAATCGAGTAGAATTGAAGCGGTTAAGCGTATTTTCCTCGAAATGGCGTGTGCCAAACATGATTTCGGCAGGATAATATAAACCTGGAAACACTCTACCAAAAAGTAAAGAATCCTCGAGTGTAGGTTTAATTTCCTTGTACAATTCATCGCTAGAAAAAACTGATACCAAGTTGATAGGACCAGATGATGGTTTTCTATAAGGCTCGGAGCTTTCAGACTTTTTGCCACAAGATACAAAAAGCAAAACGATGATTAAAAAAAATGGGAATTTTGTAAATCCCAAATTTTTATTGTGATTGAATAAAATTCCCATAACAATTAAATTTTTAAAAACTATTGTTGATTAATTTCCTCTTTTTTCTCTTCCTTAGTTTTGTCTTCTTCTTTAGTCGCGTCTTTAAATTCTTTAATTCCTGTTCCTAAACCTCTCATTAATTCAGGGATTTTTTTGCCCCCAAAAAGTAAAAGAAGAATAATCGCAATAATTAAGAATTGTTGCGGACTTACGAAAGATAAAATGGCTGCTAACATATGCATTTTGTTTTTTACAAATTTATAAAATAATTTTTAATATCAGATATTACATGCCAGAAATCCAGCTAGCTGGGTTCTGTTTAGAGGTTCCGTTCCAGATTTGGAAATCTAGAATCGTATTGTTGTCTGGATCGGTATATACGGTACCGATGTTTTGTCTAGTGCTTACTTTTTGCCCTTGCGAAACATTTACAGTACTTAAATTATTGTAGACAGTAAAGTAGTTCCCATGCGAGATCATCACAGCCTTGTTCCCGCCTTGGATAGAGATTACTCGCGAAACTACGCCATCAAACACGGCACGCACGGGGCTGCCTTTTTTAGTGGCAATTTTTACCCCTGCGTTGTTTACGGTAGTTTGTGGTAAAAGCGGGTGTGGCTGAGTTCCAAATCGTCCTACAACTTCACCGCTTGCCACTGGCCAAGGTAGGCGACCTCTGTTTGAGGTAAAGTTGCTTGAAAGTGCCTCGTTGCTTGTGCGATTTTCATAAGTTTTGGCAACTTCCGCTTTTGATTTCTCTTCTGCTACTTTATTGATTTCCTCGTATTTTTTCTCCACTTTAGCCACCTCTGTTGCTTGGCTTTTTCCTTCCTCTGCTGCTTTGGCTTTGGCAGCGGCAATGGCAGCTTGTTTTTCTCTTTCCGCTTTCGCCTTTCTTTCTGCTTCTAGGCGGGCGAGTCGTTCACGCTCTTTTTGGGCAGCTTCTTCTCGTGCTTTTCTTTCAGCCTCTGCCTTGGCTTTTGCGATGCGAATTTCTTCTTGGATTATGGCTTCAATTTTGGCCTCAAGTGCTTTGTTCTGTCTTTCTTTGTCTTTGATTTGAGCTGAAATTGCGGTTTCATTTTTCTTATATTCAGCCAAAATTTTATTTTTCTCATCTTGCTCGCGCAACATGTTCTCTTTTAAGACTTCACGCTGAGCCAATAAAACTTCTTTTTCGTTTCTAGCCTTTTGTTGTTGAGCTTTTTCTTTCTCTATAGCGGCTTGTTTTTGTGAAATTTCTTCAGCCTTTTGCCCTTGAAATCCAGAATATTTTTCCAAATATTCGATTCTTCTAAATGCTTCCGTGAAGTTTCTTGCCGAAAGTATAAAAAGTACTTTGTTTTGGAGTGATTTGTTTACATACGCATTCACGAGTACCTCTTTGTATTCTTTTTTTAATTCGGAGAGTTCTCGTTTATACTTGTTTATGGTTAATTGCGATAGGTAAATCTCATCGTCAATCGCTTGTTTTTCTCTAGCCGTAGTGCTTATTAATTGATTCTGAGCGTTGATTTTATCTTTCAATTGCTTTAAATAAAGAATTGATTTCTTGGACTCGGAACGAGTTTGGTTCAGACTTTTGTTCAGTTTGGCAATTTGATTTTGTAAGGCACGGCTTTCTCTTCTCAGCTTTTCCTTGTTATACTGAGCTTTTCCGATTCCCACGCAAAGCAATAATATGAATAGAATTAGTTTTTTCATGAATTTTTAGGTGAAAGATGTTTTAATTAATCTTTTTTTCTTTGTATCCACTCGGAATGTTAAAAGGCGGATTATTTTCTTCAAAAACAAAATTAGTGTAATCTAATTCAATGAGGTCTTTTTGTTTTCCATTTATTGAAATTTTAACAAAGCTCGGGAAGTTTTGATCATTGAATTTTTGCCACTCATCATAAGTTACCTCGATGTTGGTTTGTGAAGTCGGATCTTTCACTTCTACTTTTCTCAATCGGTAATTGCTGTCTAAATAAAAATTATGAATATACTGGTTTTTCTTAGGTGATTTTTCAATTTCAGCATTTTTGTCGTAGCTCAAAATATACTGATTATCGTCGGTAGTTTCCAAGCTGTAATCTTGCGGAGTGCCGATTAAAAATAACTGACCTAAAAGTAGTTGTTGCAAACGATCATAGGTAATGAAATTTACCTTTAATAAATCATTGAAATAATCAAAATTACTGTCTATATATTCTTTGCTTAAAACGCTGTATCCTTGCACTTTGCTAGGTGTGATGTTGATGCGTGCACCAGTGATTCCTAAAATTGAAGCATTCGCCCAAATTCTTTCTTGATTTTTGATATATAGACGCAAATTGGCGTTCAAATTTTTACCATTCATATCGGTATGAATTTTTGATTTGATTTGAACTTGCTTAAATTTAGGTAATTGGCTGTCGTATTTAGCATAAAAAGTAGTCAAAGTCTGTTCTTTGGCTTCGCCTCTCGCTTTCACAATATTTTTTTGCGGTCCGCATGCACTCAAAATCAGTGTAAGCGGAAGAATATAGGTGAGTAATCTTTTCATAATTAATTTTTTAAGTATTAAAAAAATCGGTAAAAAATCGATTTTTAATGATTTTTATTTTTTGCCCGTGCTACCAAAGCCACCTTCGCCGCGAGAAGTGTCCGAAAGCGTTTCGCTTAATTCCCATTCTGCGCGTTCGTGCTTCGCGATCACGAGCTGAGCAATGCGTTCGCCATCGTTCACCGTAAAAGGCTCGTTGGAAACATTTGCCAAAATCACGCCCAATTCGCCACGATAATCGGAATCAATCGTTCCGGGGGAATTTAAGCATGTGAGCCCATGTTTTAAGGCTAAACCACTTCTTGGTCGCACTTGCGCTTCATACCCTTTCGGGATTTCCATGAAAAGCCCCGTAGGGATTAAAGCTCGCTCAAGTGGCTGCAGCGTAATTGGCTCATTTAGATTGGCATATAAGTCCATGCCTGCGGCTCCTTCTGTTTTGTATTCTGGCAACGAGTGCTTTGATTTGTTGATTATCTTAATTTTCATCGGTTTAATTTTAATTGTAGTGTTTTATATTCTATGACAAAAATAATGCCTCCGTAAATAATTAATAACAAATTGCTTATCCAGAAATTGGCACTAAATACTACATAGCTTATAACGCTAAATGCTATACACAGCCCTAAATATAAGAGAATTTTTTTCATTCGGTAGGGTATTGTGTAATATTTTTGCCCTAAGATGTAGCTCAGGCACATCATTACAAAGTAGGCGAGTAGCGTTGCCCAAGCGGAAATCATAAATCCGAAATAGGGCAATAAAAGTAAATTCATAAGTATCGTAACGCCAGCTCCTGCCCATGAAATGAGTGTTCCCATTTGAGTGCGATCGGTAACTTTGTACCAAGTGGACATGTTGTAATAAATTCCGAAAAATAGATTGGCAATTACAATAATCGGAACAATATCGATGGCTACCCAGTAAGCTCTATCTCGGATAAACAATTCTTTCAGCCAGTCGATGTTTGCAATTAAGGCTAGGGCTGCAAAACTTGCGGCGATTACAAAATATTCAGTCACGCGGGCATAGGTTTTTCGGGCATCGGCTTTTTTCATTTGTTTAAAGAAAAATGGCTCAACGCCTAATCGGTAAGCGGTAACGAAAAGCGTCATTAAAACGGCTAATTTGTAGCAGCCCCCATAGGCTCCTGCATGCGTGTCCGAGATTACAAATCGCTGCATGGCTTTGTCTAAATTTTCATTGACCATAAAAGCTAAACCTGCTAGCATTACAGGGTAAGCATATTTAATCATTCGCTTAAATAAAACTATGTCAAATTTAAAGTTCACTTTAGCTACAATAGGTGAAAGCAGTAAAAACGAAATTAAACTGCCAAAAAGATTACTAAAGAACGGAAACGAAACTTTATCCCTTAAGCCAAATGAATAGGAAACTTCTAGCGGAATTACGATGAATAAACTTAAAACCAAAAGCGTTTGTACAATCGATGAGGTTACGCGCACCGCCGAGTAGCGAATGGGGCGATTATTGAATCGTAGCCACGCAAACGGAATGACGCACAGGGTGTCGAAAAATGCAATCCAGCCAAACCAGCGAATGTACTCTGGGTGAGAGCTGAAATCAAGCATGTTGGCAATTCCTTGGTCAAAAACCATACAGATGATTAAAAATAATAAGGCATTAAAAAATAGGAAGATGGAGCTAGTGCTGAGAGCCTTCATTTTTTGGTCTGGTTCTGCCGCAAATCGGAAAAAAGCTGTTTCAAACCCAAAGGTCAAAACGATGTTCACAAACGAAATTAAAGCATATAAATTAGTGAAAGCAGCATATTCAATAGTATCTAGCTCCTTGATATAATAAGGCGTTAAGGCAAAATTAATCACCCTAGGCAATATAGCACCTATGCCATAAATTACGGTTTCGCTAATAAGTCTTTTGTACAAAATATAGGTTTTAAAAGCTACAAAATTGTAGTTTCTTTTTGTAAATACAAAGAAAAAATAAATGATTTAATTATATTTGTGTTTATCTATGGAAACCTTTACATCA
Source organism: Ornithobacterium rhinotracheale (assembly GCF_004088395.1). Classification (NCBI taxonomy): domain Bacteria; kingdom Pseudomonadati; phylum Bacteroidota; class Flavobacteriia; order Flavobacteriales; family Weeksellaceae; genus Ornithobacterium; species Ornithobacterium rhinotracheale. Next base: position 409,453 of record NZ_CP035107.1, read on the forward strand.
AATCTACGAGTAGGCGTATTAGGTAGCGGTAGTTTTGCCACTGCAATCGTTAAGATTTTATGCGAAAATTTACCCAAGGTAAATTGGTGCGTGAGAAATGCGACCGTGCGCAATTATATCCAGCAAGAATGTAGAAATCCCAACTATTTATCATCGGTAGAATTTAATGTAGAAAAGCTGATAGTTACCACGAGTATAAATCAATTAGTGCGCAATAGCGATGTAGTGTTGCTCGTTATCCCATCGATCTATTTGCTAGATGCGTTAAAGGATTTAAAAGTTTCGTTGAAAGATAAAATTGTGGTTACCGCGATAAAAGGACTTATTCCGCAAAAATGCCAAATTATTACAGATTATTTAAAAGAAGAACTTAAAGTTCCTGAGGGAAATATTGGAGTCATCGCAGGGCCATGCCATGCGGAGGAGATTGCACTTGAGCGACTTTCGTACATCACCGTTGGATTTTCAGACCCCAGAAAAGCTTATATTGCTAAAAGAATTTTAACTTGTGACTATGTAAATGTGAGCGCAAGCGAAGATATTTATGGCATAGAACACGCCGCAGTGATTAAAAACATGTTTGCCATTGCTGCAGGAATTGCCCATGGATTGGGCTATGGCGATAACTTTCAAGCGGTGTTGATGAGTAATTCCATTCGTGAGATGAAGAAATATTTGAAGAAAATTAGTCCCGTAAAACGAAATATCAACGATTCTGTGTATTTGGGCGATTTGCTCGTGACGGGATATTCTTATTTCAGCCGAAATCGTATGCTCGGTACCATGATTGGAAAGGGCTACACCGTGAAATCTGCACTCATGGAAATGAATATGGTGCCAGAAGGCTATTATGCCACCGAAGGAATCCGACAAATCGCTGAAGCGAATGATTTAAAAATGCCAATTTTGAAAGCGGTGTATAAAATTTTATATCAAGATAAAACGCCTAAAAAACAATTTGAAAAGCTTACTGAAAAATTAGATTAAAATCTGATTTTTTGCGATTTCCGTAAGCACTAAATCTATGCCAAATAAAGTTAAAAAGCATAAAAAACATTGCTGATTTATATCACGGTCTAAACTTCCTTTACCCGTCGGGTAAGTTATATATTTGTGTCAATATTTAAATGAATTATTCTTTTATTTGGTTGATAATGATTTATTTGGATATTTTTTTAGTCTAAAAGAATAAAACGCACACATTTATAAAAATGATACAATCTGTAATCAAAAGAGACGGGAGAATCGTAGGTTTTAACGAAGAAAAAATATGTACCGCAATTCGCAAAGCTATGTTGCATACCGATGCGGGTGCCGATGAAATTTTAATCCAAAAAATAGCCAACCACATAGCATGTGCATCTAAGGAGCAAATGAGTGTGGAAGAAATTCAAGACCAAGTCGAAATGCACTTGATGAAAAGTCCGCGCAAGGATGTAGCCAAAAAGTATATCACTTATCGCGATCAGCGAAACATCGCCCGAAAAGCTAAAACCCGCGATATTTTCCTAGAGATTATAGAAACCAAATCCAACGATATTACGCGCGAAAACGCCAATATGAACGCCGATACGCCTGCGGGGATGATGATGAAATTTGCCAGCGAGAGCACCAAGCCGTTTGTAGACGATTTTTTATTGACGGAGCCTGTGCGCTCGGCGATTAAAAATGCGTATATCCACATTCATGACAAAGATTATTATCCCACCAAAAGTTTAACCTGCGTTCAGCATCCTTTAGACAAGATTTTGCAAGAAGGATTCAATGCGGGGCACGGAGAATCTCGTCCCGCCAAGCGAATTGAAACGGCGAGTATGCTTGCTTGTATTTCGCTTGAAACGGTGCAAAACGAAATGCATGGCGGACAAGCCATTCCGGCGTTTGATTTTTATTTAGCACCTTTTGTTCGCTCGAGTTTTATCGAAGAATTAAAAACGCTTGAAACACTTTACGGACAAGATTTTTCGCACCTTTATCAAAAAGAATTCAAGGATTATTTATTCAAAGAATTAGACGGATTGCAAGGCGAAGAGCGAGTATTGCAGCACGCCATGAATAAAACGACTGAGCGTGTGCATCAAGCCATGGAAGCTTTTATCCATAATATGAACACCATTCATTCTCGTGGTGGAAATCAAGTGGTCTTTAGCTCCATAAATTATGGGACAGATACTTCGCCCGAAGGTAGATGCGTGATTCGTGAATTGCTACGAAGCACTTACGAAGGTGTAGGAAATGGTGCTACGGCGATTTTCCCAATTCAGATTTGGAAGAAAAAACGCGGTGTGAGCTACCTTGAAAATGACCCAAATTATGATTTATATAAAATGGCGTGCAAAGTAACGGCAAAACGCTTTTTCCCGAATTTTTTAAACTTAGATGCCGACTTCAATCAGCATGAAAAATGGCAAGAAAACGACCCAAAACGCTATTTGTATGAAATGGCAACCATGGGCTGCCGCACGCGCGTGTTTGAAAATCAATTTGGAGAAAAAACTTCTGTGGGACGCGGAAATTTATCTTTTACTACGATTAATATCGTTCGCCTGGCAATTGAATGCATGAATATTGAAGATGAAGAAAAACGAATTTCGGCATTTTTTGAAAAATTAGATAAGATGCTGGTGCTTACTGCACAACAATTGCACGATCGATTTGAATTCCAAAAAACAGCTTTAGCAAAACAATTTCCACTTTTGATGTCTAAATTATGGATGGGCAGCGAAGAAATTTCACCAAATGATACCATAGAACCCGTTATTAACCAAGGAACTTTAGGCATTGGATTTATTGGCTTGGCAGAATGTTTGGTAGCTTTGGTAGGAAAGCATCACGGGGAATCCGAAGAAGCACAAGCCTTAGGCTTAAAAATTGTAAGCCATATGTGCGACAAAACCAAAGAATTTACCCAGCAATATCAGCATAATTATAGTCTATTGGCAACGCCTGCCGAAGGGCTTTCGGGCGGATTCACGCGCCGAGATCGCAAGACATTTGGTGAATTAAAGGGAATTACCGATAGAGAATTTTATACCAATTCGAACCATGTGCCTGTGTATTATAAATGTTCCGCGGCGCACAAAGCCGAAATCGAAGGTCCGTATCACACACTCACTCGTGGCGGGCATATCTTTTATGTCGAAATAGATGGCGATGCTACACATAATCCCGAGGCAATTATGCGAATTGTGGATATGATGGACGCCCATAATATAGGCTACGGCTCAGTGAATCATAATAGAAATCGCTGCTTGGATTGTGGGTATGAAAATGCTGAAAAAGATTTAACGCGTTGCCCAAAATGCGATAGCGAACGCATAGATAAATTGCAACGAATCACAGGCTATCTCGTGGGAACTACCAATCGCTGGAATAATGCCAAACTCTCTGAGCTCAACGCGCGTGTAACGCATGACTAAGGAAATTTCAGTTTTAAAAATCATTGAAGGTACTTGTGTCGATGGCGTAGGCTTTCGTACTTCAATTTATGCGGCGGGTTGCGGTTTTCGCTGTAAGGGCTGTCACAATCCTCAATCTTGGTGTATAGAAAATGGAGTGTGGACTCCAGTGGAAGAATTGCTTGAAATTGTGGCGAAAAATAAATTTGATGATGTTACTTTTAGTGGCGGCGATCCCTTGTTTCAAGTTGAAGGTTTTAGTCTTTTAGCTAAAAAGATAAAGGCAGAAACGGGCAAAAATATTTGGTGCTACACGGGTTGCACTTTCGAGAAAATAATGCAAAATCCGAATTTAGCCCAGATTTTACCTTATATTGATGTACTAGTCGACGGAAATTTTATCCTAAAATTAAAAAATGAAGATTCACCTTTTCGTGGTAGTGAAAATCAACGATTAATCAATGTTCCCGAATCGCTGAAAAGGGGAGAAGTGATAGTTTTAGAGTTAGATAATGAGATTTAATTAAAACAAAAACGGCTTTCATATATGAAAGCCGCTTCTTTAATGTATAAAACAAAGTTATGAAAAATTTCTTATTTTAAGCTCTTTTGCCATTCCCAAGCAGTGCGTAATGCTTCTTCAAGTGGCGTATCTGGATTCCAGCCAAGCTCTTTAGATGCTTTGGAGTTATCGGCATAAGCTGCGGTGATGTCTCCAGCGCGGCGTTCAGTAATTTTGTAATTTAATTTTACACCATTTGCTTTTTCAAATGCTTGAATTACTTCCAGTACAGTAGAGCCTGTTCCTGTTCCCAAGTTGAATACTTCGTAGTTTTCTTTGTTTTTGTGTTCTACAAGGCGTTTCAACGCTTTCACATGGGCTTTGGCTAAATCTACTACATAGATGTAATCTCTTACCGCTGTTCCGTCACGAGTTGGGTAATCATCTCCAAACACAGAAAGACATTCTCTGATGCCTGCTGCAGTTTGAGTTACAAATGGGATTAAGTTATTTGGCACGCCTTTAGGCAATTCCCCGATCAAAGCACTTGGGTGGGCTCCAATTGGGTTAAAGTATCTAAGCGCAATCACATGCTTGTTGAACGCACGAGAGAAATCTTCTAAAATCTCTTCGCCCATTTGTTTAGTTTTACCGTAAGAACTTTCTGCTTTTTTGATTGGAGCAGTTTCATCAATTGGTAATTTATCTGCCTGTCCATAAACGGTGCAAGACGAACTAAAGATGAAGTTGTCTACATTATTTTCTTTAGCAGCTTCAAGCAAGTTTAAAAGACCTAAAATGTTGTTTCTGTAGTACATCAGAGGTTTTTCCATAGATTCTCCCACCGCTTTGTGAGCCGCAAAATGGATAATCCCTTGAATGTCTTGATGGCTGAAAAACTCATCAACAGCTTCTTGGTCTTTAAGATCTAAAATGTGAGTTTCAACTGGTTTTCCAGTGATTTTTTCTATTCTTTCTTGTACAAATTCTTCTGAGTTAGATAAATCATCGATTACGACCACCTCAAAACTTTCGTTTTGCAATTCGACTACGGTGTGCGAGCCAATATAGCCCAAGCCACCGGTAACTAGTACTTTTTTACTCATTTAAAATAATTTTTAAGGGTTGTTGTTATATATTCTAATTGCTCCTCGCTAAGTTCTGTGTGCATTGGCAGAGAGATTACTTCGTCAATAAGTTCCATAGTCACAGGGAAAGCCTCATCGGAATACTCGCCATGGTCATATGCCTTTTGCTGGTGAAGCGGCACAGGATAGTAAATCATTGCAGGAATGTCGTGCTCTGCCAAATATTTTTGTAGTGCGTCGCGATCTGCATTCAAAATTCTCAAAGTATATTGATGGAAAACATGCGTGCTTTTTGGATCGCGTTGAGGGGTTATAATATTTGGATGATGGGCAAAAGCCTTGTCGTAATAATCAGCAGCCGCATTTCTCGCCGAATTGTAATGATCCAGATGAGGTAATTTTAATCTTAAAATCGCTGCCTGTATGCTGTCTAAACGAGAGTTTACGCCCACCTCGTCATGATAATACCTTTTGTACATTCCGTGGTTTACAATGCCGCGCAGTTTGTGAGCTAAATTATCATCATTAGTGAAAATGGCACCGCCATCTCCATAGCAACCTAAGTTTTTAGACGGGAAGAAAGAGGTGCAGCCCATATGTCCTATGGTTCCCGCTTTTTTGCTCGTTCCGTTTGAGTAGCGAAACTCAGCACCAAGTGCCTGTGCAGTATCTTCAATTACATAAAGGTTATGCTTCTCGGCAATATCCATAATTTCCTCCATATTGGCACATTGCCCAAAAAGGTGAACTGGGATAATTGCTTTAGTTTTAGGCGTAATGGCTTTTTCCAAAGCTTCAACATTAATGTTAAAGGTATCTTTGTCTACATCCACCAAAACAGATTTTAACTTTAATAAATCTACCACCTCTACGGTGGCTGCAAAAGTGAAATCCGCAGTGATGACTTCGTCGCCTTCCTCAAGGTTAAGTGCCATAAGCGCAACCTGCAATGCGTCGGTTCCATTGGCACATGGAATTACATGTTTCACTCCAAGGTATTCCTCTAATTCTTGTTGAAATGCTTTTACTTCAGGACCATTGATATAAGCGGAAGATTCTACTACTTCAATGATTTTTTTGTCGAGTTCTGGTTTTATTTTATGGTATTGGGAAACCAGATCCACCATTTGTATTTTTTGCATAGTTATGTAAAATCTCTATTCAATGGGGTAAAATTACTTAAAAATGATTAGATGATAAAATTATATAAGATGAAAAATGTTAGTATTTTTTTTAAGCATTGAAAGTCTCAGAAAATAAGCCAAATTTGTAATTTGATTTTAAACATAATTAAAGAATAAAAAGTTACCTTTGTCTCATGCAAAAAATCTACACACTCGGCGTTCGCGCCATGTCGCTTGGAATGAAAATCGCATCGAAATTTAACGAAAAGGCGCAAAAAGCCATAGTGGGAAGAGGGAATGTTTGGCAATATTTAACTCAAAAAATCACACCAAATGATGATTGGGTGTGGGTGCACTGCAGTTCGCTAGGCGAGTTTGAGCAGGGGCGTCCCGTGATAGAGGCGATTAAAGAAAAATACCCAAAAGCAAAAATTGCTGTTTCATTTTTTTCGCCATCAGGTTACGAAGTGCGAAAAAACTATGCAGAAGCCGATGCTGTGTTTTATTTGCCCTTTGATACGCCCGAAAATGCACAGAAATTAATTAAAATTCTAAAACCAAAACTTTGGGTATTGGTGAAATACGATTATTGGTACAATTTCTTGAGCGAATATAAAAAAGAGGGTGTCCCGATTATTGTGATTTCGGCAATTTTTAGAGAAAATCAATCTTACTTTAAGTCGTATGGAAAGTTTTTTGCCCAAAAATTAAAAAACGATTTAGCTCATTTTTTTGTTCAAAATCAAGAATCGGTGGATTTGTTGTCTCAAATCGGGATTTCGAATGCGAGTGCGGTGGGCGATACACGATTTGACCGAGTGAAAAAAGTCGCAGACCAAGCCGAAAGATTACCTTGGGTAGAAACTTTTAAGCAAGATAAAAAACTTTTCGTGGTGGGGAGTTCATGGAAAGAGGATGAGGATTTTTGGGTGAAATGGATGAACGAAGAATGTCCACTTGATTGGAAAATCATTATTGCTCCGCACGAAATGAATGAAAAGTCTATTTTAGCCTTAAAAGAAAGGTTTAAAGACGAGGTGGCGACTTACCAAAAGCAGGAAAATTTAGAGCAAGCTAAAATTTTAATAGTCGATGCGATTGGATTTTTAAGCGAAATTTACGCCTATGCAGACATTGCTTATGTAGGCGGAGGGTTTAATAAAAGTGGCGTGCACAATACGCTGGAGCCTGCCGTGTTTGGCGTGCCTGTCGTGATTGGGCAGAATTATGCTAAATTTCAAGAAGTGAAAGATTTAATGGCGGAAGGGGCACTCTTTTCGGTAAGTGATTATGTGCAATTTCAAAAAATCATCAAAAAATTGATTTCTGAAGATTTAGCGATTTATAAAATGAAAACGCAAGCGGTCTTTGATAGAAATCTCGGTGCAACCCAGAAAATCATGCAGTGGATTGAGGAAAACCGAGTGATTTAGATATTTAGGTAAATAAAAAAAGAGCTAAACAACATTGTTTAGCTCTTTTAAGTGCGGATGAAGGGACTCGAACCCCCACACCTCGCGGCACTAGATCCTAAGTCTAGCGTGTCTACCAATTCCACCACATCCGCTTAATTGAGAGTGCAAATATAGAACTTTTTTTATTAAGCGCAAATTTTTTTGAAAAATATTTTTTTATTTTCTGCATAAATTGCCCTATGTGAATTTTATAACACATTAATTTTATGTATTATTTGTGTTTTATTTATGAAAAAACTTCTTTAGAAAAATATGTATTTTTATATCTTTGCACTAAGTAAGATAATTAACATACATAGATGGAAGTCGTAGGAAAAGTAAAAAAAATATTGGAACCACAAACATTTAATAGTGGTTTTACTAAGCAAGAGGTAGTAATTTTGACACAGGAGCAGTATCCGCAGACACTTGCTATTGAGTTTTTGCAGGATAAAGTGAGCTTACTTACCAATATAAAGGAAGGAGATGATGTGAAGATCTCAATCAACTTAAGAGGTAGGGAATGGGTGAACCCTGAAGGGGTGACTAAATACTTCAATTCCATCACAGGGTGGAGAATAGAGCCATTAGTGCCCGCTACACAGGCCGCGGCAGTAGCAACTTCGGCAGTAGAGCCTACTCCTCCGTCAGCAGATTCTTTTAATCAGAATTTCAATGATTTAAACGCTGGTGATGATGTGGATGATCTTCCTTTCTAACATAATTGATAAAAAAGAAATTGTATTTAGGCACACTATTTGCAACATAATTTAACAAGATGAAAATTTAAATTTTAACTAGAATGAAAAAAACAATTATTTGTTCTGCTTTGGCATTTCTTGGAATCCAAGCTAACGCGCAAGTTGAAGATGTAAGCGTAACGCTTTCACCTACTGCTAGCTACAACTGGTTTGATAACAATTCAGCAATCAAAGATGGTTTGATGATTGGAGGTAGAGTTGGTTTTGGCTTCGGAGAATACTTTGAGCTTAGAGCACTTTACGAAAAATCAGTAGATCTTAAATCTGAAATTGATAAGCTTGATATCAAAGGAGAGGATTGGAAAAAATTCACTGAAAAATTCGAGTCTAGAAATGTAGATGTAGAAAGAATTGGAGGTGAAATGAAAGCTAACATTCCTACAGGTGGTGCTTTAGCTCCGTATGTGACTTTAGGGTCTGGGGTTCAGAAGCTTAAGCATGATGATTTGGAAGACGAACAAATTTACTTAAGCTTAGGTCTAGGTACTAAAGTTAATTTAAGCGATCGTGTTGTTTTAAACCTAGAAGGTAAAAACACAGCTTACAACTTGAATAAAGCAAATGTTTTATTCCAAGAAGCTGGTAAGTCCGAACTAGAAAAAGCCCTAGGAGATTCTAAAGATGATAGAATGTACAACTGGGCAGTATTAGCCGGATTACAGTTTTACTTAGGCGGCAGAGAGCCAGGATCTCTTACAGAATTAGACAGAGCTTATTTGAGAAAATTCTCAGGCGGATTGAGCGGATTTAAATTTGTAGTAGAGCCAGGTGTGGCGCAAATTAAATTCAATGATGATTTAAACCTAAGAGATACTTACTTAGTAGGGGGTACCGCAGGTTTTGACTTTAATCAATTCGTGGGATTGAGAGGATTCTACTATCAAGCAACTCAGGACGAGGAGTTTAAGAAATTTGATGATTTAGCAATGTACGGTGCTGATATCGTAGCTAGATTAAATGTAGCCAGAGGCTTGACACCATACATCACCCTAGGTGGAGGTTACTTAAACGCGTATTCAACCTATGAAGGGAGAGATGCCGCACGCGACATTGAAGACCCTAGCAGCTACTTTGTAAAAGGAGGTTTAGGATTAAATGTTCCACTAGGGCAACACCTAGATATCTTTGGGGCAGCAAACTTGCTTTACACCACTGCTACAAAACCTCAAAACATTCAAAAACCAAGCGAGCTTAAACAAAGCCAAATGTATAATGTAGGTTTAAGATTTAAGCTAGGAGCGCCGGCCAAAGAAGACCAAGTTTTAGAAAGAAAATTAGGCGCAGAAAGCCAAGTGTACAAAGATAGAATCGCAGAGCTAGAAGCAGAATTGCAAAAAGCTTATAAAGATAACGATTCAGACAAAGCTGTGCGCGTAATCAAAGAAAAACAAAAAATAGAAAAAGGCTACAAGAATACTAATAAAGTAGTTTTAACCCCTCAGGAGCTAGAAGATTTGGTAGAAAAGACAATCGACCAAGTTAATGAAAAATACGCTAGCCCAAAGGCAAAAAAAAACTTTGGAAATAAAGCGCAAAAAGCAGATGAATTAAAGAAACTTTTGCTAGAAGTAAACAGAAGTGATTACAAAAACTACCAAACAAGCCAAGGTGTAAACCTTCAGAATTCAGCTACTCAAGAAATCTTAAATGAGCTTAGAGAGCTAAGCAGCAAAGTGGATAGAAATACCAATGAGATTTCTAAACTTGCAGGAGTTGCCTCAGCAGATAATACCGTAGTAGTGCCAGCTACAAATACAGCAGCACCCGCGGTGGAGCAAGGAGCAACAACACCAGTTCCAGCAGTAGTTAATGAAGATGGCGAAACAGGCGTTGTGAAATCATTGTTTGTAAATAACGGTATCTCAATCGATGCAGGAGCCATCTTTGGTGGAGGCACCACAGGAGAAGTGGGCATTAGAGGACACTATGGATTTACCAATACAAATTGGGAGTTCCAACCAAGCCTTTATGTAGGCGTAGCGGGAGATGGTGCATTCGGTGCTAATGCTAATTTGCTTTACAAATTTAACATTGATAGAGGCTTCATCGTTCAGCCATATTTAGGAGCAGGCTTAGGCTATAATAAGCTAGATGATGAATCTAAATTTGGCGCAAACTTGGTAGTAGGTACTTCATTCAATGTATTAGATGGTAAATTATATGTTGATTACACCGCTTTAAACCTTGCAGATTTCAATAAAATCTCTGTGGGCTATAAATTCGGATTATAATCAACTAATAGTAATCATTTAAACCAAGTAATATGAATAAATATAAAGTTTTAGGTCTTAGCTTTTTGCTAGCAATCGGGTTCACTGGTAATGCTCAACAAAACAAAAAGAGCAAACAAAAATATTCAGCTGATAGCCAGATTGTGATGTCAAAAGATGAGCTTAAATCTTTCTTGCAGATGGTGGCAGAAAAAAGAATTGAACAAATCAAAAGATTTGAAAAGCAAGATTCTATCAGCTACTATGTGGGGAGCTTCAGCGAAGTGCCTGTACAAAAATCACAAAAGGCTAAAAAGTCTTGTGGTTCTTGCCAAAAGAATGATTTAGCTAGTCAAGTACAAAAAGTTAATGACAGATTAGACAATCTTATGCTAGCTTTGATTGGAAAAGGAGGAGCGTCTAATATAGTAGTGCCAGGACAAGGAGGAGCGTTAAGCTTAGATAATAATGATGCTACTACTTCTCAAATCTCAGCATTAGAGCGAAAAATAGATTCGCTTAGAGGGTTGCAGAGTGCCTCATACATCTCGCCAGAGCGCCGCTCAGCATTAGAGGAGCTACTTGCCAAGTATAAGAATTTCAAAAAACAAGTTTACTTTGCCAATAATTCTTATGCCGTATCTCAAGAAGATATAGCATACATCAACGAGGTAGCAAAAGTACTTAAGCAAAACCCAGAGCTTTCCGTAGTCTTAGAAGGATATGCAAGCAATGTAGGGAGTGCAGCGTACAACAATCAGCTATCTATGAGACGCGCAGAGGCTATCACCAAGGCATTGGTAGATAGAGGTGTTTCTAGAAATAGATTATATTCAGCCTTCTTCGGGATTGATAAAAATGTCCCAGCTGAAAAAGCAAGAAGAGTGGATATGACGGTGGTAATTAAGTAAATTTTACCGACATTTTTATATTTAAGTCGGCTTGCCCATTGGGCAAGCCGACTTTTTTTATTACATTTGGGAAATGCTATTTTTAGAAGACAATCAGCCCTTTCCACCAGCAGAAATGGCCGATAGAAGGGGGATTTTAGCTTTTAGTATGTCCTTAAAGCTTCCTCGCCTCATTGCCGCGTATCATCAGGGGATATTCCCGTGGTACAATGAGGGTGAGCCAGTGATTTGGTGGTGTCCAGACCCGCGTATGGTGCTTTTTCCAGAGGAATTAAAGGTGAGTAAAAGTATGAAAAAAGTATTCCGAGAAGAGGTATTTACTTTTACCATCAATAAAGATTTTGTGAGTGTAATAAAAAATTGCCAAAAAATATATCGCGCAGGGCAAGATGGCACTTGGATTACACAAGAAATCATAGAGAATTATGTAAAAATGCACAAGCTCGGGCTAGTGCACAGTGTAGAGGTGTGGAACCATGCAGGGGAACTCGTGGGGGATTGTATGGGGTGAAAATCAATCGTGTGTTTTGTGGCGAAAGTATGTTTGCCAAGGAGAGTAATGCCTCCAAGGCGGGTTTTATTTGGTTTGTACGGCAGATGAGAGCGCACTTAGATTTAATCGATTGCCAAGTTTACACAGCGCATTTAGCCTCGCTTGGCGCACGATTAATCCCAAGAAAAGAGTTTTTGAAATATTTAGATTAATATTTTTTAGACAATTTATCAATAACAGAAATTAGTAGAGGTTTTTCAATTTCTGAAATTTTCCCTGCCACAAAGGCAACATCGCTCCCCTGTGGAATGTCAAAACGCATTTGAGCAATCACCTCGCCCTCATCAATCCCAGCGGTAACATAATGCACGCTTGCTCCACTTTCTTGCTCGCCAGCAGCTATCACAGCTTGGTGCACACGCATTCCGTGCATACCTTTGCCTCCGAATTTAGGCAATAGCGAGGGGTGAAGATTAATGATTTTTTTATCCCACTTTTGGCAAAAATCCGCGTTTAAAATAGAGAGAAAACCAGCTAAAACAATTAAATCCACCTTATTTTCCTCGCAAATTTCATCGATTGCAGTATTAATATCCTCCTCCTTTTTATCTACAAACCAAGTGGGCAGCTCCGCGTCAAGGGCGCGCTCCATTGCGTAGCAATTTCTATCGGCAATTACGCAGGCGATTTCCACCTCGGTAAGGCGTTTTTGCTGCACGGCATCGATGATGGCTTGGAGGTTGCTCCCACTTCCTGAAACTAAAACGGCGATTTTCATAGTTTTAAAAATTTTTGCTAAGTTAAAAATATCCATTTAATTTAGAGAATAAATAATATTTTATTTAAGTTTGGATTTTAAAAAAGTAAATAAAGTTTTGAGCGCAGAAAATATAATTTTAGGAATTGACCCAGGGACAAATGTGATGGGCTTTGGGCTTATTGTGAGCCAAGGCAACCGTATGAAATTGATTATGATAGATGAGCTATTGCTCAATAAGCTAGATAGCCACGCGCTGAGATTGAAAAAGATTTTTGAGAAAACGCTGGCACTGATAGACCAATATCACCCTGATGAAATCTCAATTGAAGCGCCGTTTTTTGGTAAAAATGTTCAGTCTATGCTCAAACTTGGGCGTGCGCAAGGGGTGGCAATGGCGGCGGGGCTTTACCGCGAAATTCCGATTACGGAATACTCGCCTAAGAAAATAAAAATGGCCATCACAGGGAACGGAAATGCAAGCAAGGAGCAGGTGGCGGGTATGCTAAAAAATCTCTTGGGGCTGAAAGAAATTCCTAAACGCTTGGATGCCACTGATGGCTTGGCGGCGGCAGTATGCCACCATTTTAATAGAGGGAACGGGCGAGAGGCTCAGTCGTATGCTGGCTGGGGGCTTATGTGAAGCAAAATCCTGATAAACTCAAGGGATAGTCTAAATGGCATCTGTTGAGGCTGTTAGGCTAAAAATAAAATTTCGTATTTTTGTAAAAATTGAGTTTTTATAAAAAATACGGAATATATGAACAACATTCAACAACCTAAAAAAGAATTAGTAGACATTTACATCAAAGACCCGATTTTGGGCTTTATCAATAATAGTACAGCAAGTGGAATTGTTCTGTTTATATCTGCACTTCTTGCACTTATTATTGCCAATACGGGGATCTCTCACTGGTATCACGACTTGTGGCACATTCATTTTAAAATCGGTTTTGATGATTTTATGATCGATAAGGATTTGCATCATTGGATCAATGATGGCTTGATGGCGATTTTCTTTTTTGTGGTAGGGCTAGAGCTTAAACGAGAAGTAATCGCAGGAGAGCTTAGCAATCCAAAAAATGCGATTTTGCCACTTTGTGGAGCTGTGGGAGGAATGCTCGTGCCAGCAGCGATTTATATGTTATTCAACTCAAGCGGAGAGCCAGCACAAGGGTGGGGAATCCCGATGGCGACAGATATTGCATTTGCACTAGGAATCCTTTATATGCTGGGGAAAAATGTTCCGACAAGCCTAAAGATATTTTTAACAGCACTTGCCATTGCCGATGATATTGGGGCGGTACTAGTTATTGCATTTTTCTATACTTCTAATATTGATTTTGTGAGTTTGGCCACAGGAGCGGCATTCTTAGCTGTTTTAATTACCGCAAATCTAATCGGTGTGAGAAATACCTTATTTTACGCCATTGTGGGGATTGTAGGACTTTGGACAGCATTTTTAATGTCTGGCGTGCATGCTACAATCGCTGCTGTGATTGCGGCATTTACTATCCCAACAACGGCAAAAATGCCTGAAAATCTATTTACTAATAATATTCAGAAACTATTGCATAAGTTCAACGCACTAGCTCCTAATGGGCAACCTACTTTGACCGAGGAGCAGTTACATGTGGTGTCTAAAATGAGCGAGATGAGTAAAAGTGCCTTGCCTCCATTGCAGCGTTTGGAGCATGGTATGCATCCACTTGTATCATTTGTAGTAATGCCTATTTTTGCATTTGCAAATGCTGGCGTTACCATCGAAGGCGAATTTTTAGAACTGCTGTTGTCGCCTGTGACTTTGGGTGTGATTTTAGGCTTATTAATAGGGAAAGTAACAGGGATTTTTGGTATTACTTTCCTTTTAATCAAGACCAAATTAGCCAAACTGCCTGATGGAATGAATCTACTTCATTTATTTGGAGCATCGGTTTTAGCAGCGATTGGATTCACGATGTCGTTGTTTATTTCAGGTTTGGCATTCAATGATCCGATTTATGACATGGAAGCTAAAATAGGAATCTTAATGGCTTCTGCCATTGCAGGCGTTTTAGGCTTTTTGATCATTAAAAAAGCAAACCAAAAAACAAAGAATGCTTAGTGATATAAGCCTTCTAATTCATTTTGGTATTTAGCAAAAATTGCTTTTCTGATGGGTTTAAAAGTAGGGGTGATTTCTCCGTTTTCCATACTTAATTCTTGACTAAGTAGATAAATCTTCTTCACCTGTTCGTAGCGTGCAAGTTCGCTTTGTAAGTCATGCACTTTTTGCTCAAAGTATTTTACAACTTTTTTGTTTTTAATCAATTCTACCATGTTTTGGAAATTGATGTTTTGCTCTTTTGCCCAATTTTTAAGCCAATCGAAATTAGGCGTAATTAGGGCAACGGCATAAGGTTTTCTTTCGCCATACACCACAGCTTGGGCAATTTCAGGATCTTTGGTCAATACATTTTCCACCATTTGCGGAGCGATGTATTTTCCGCCAGCGGTTTTAATCAATTCTTTGATGCGATCTGTGATGACTAAATTTCCTTTTTCATCAAATCTTCCGGCATCGCCAGTTTTAAACCAGCCATCTTTGGTAAAGGCTTTTTCGTTTTCTTCAGGGCGATTATAGTAGCCCTTCATCACGGTTCTGCCTTTGACTAGAATTTCGTTGTTTTCCCCAATTTTCACATCTACATTATTAATTGGTTTTCCCACGGAGCCTAGTTCATAATCGTTTATTTGGCAAGAAGATACGGTTGCTGTAGTTTCAGAAAGACCATATCCCACGATAAGAGGAAGACGCATTGCTCTAAAGAATTCAACCACTTCGTCGCCCACATAAGCCCCGCCACAAGGAATAAATGATAGATTTCCACCTAATTTTTCACGGAATTTTTTGTAAACTAAAGTTTCCGCAATTTGGTCTTTAATTTTTAACCCAAATGGTAGATTTTTGCCATTTCGCACATATTCCTCTCGTTTTTTGCCAACTTCCAGTGCCCAGAAAAATAGTTTTTTCACAGGAGCTTTTGATTTAGACATGGTGTTGATTGCCATTTGGTAAACTTTTTCATACAATCTTGGTACAGAGCACATAGCGGTGGGCTTAGCAATCAAAAGCATATCTGCAATACTGCGAGGATCTCGGTTGTAGATATTTGTCATTCCCACTGATAGGGCTAAAAATGACCACGCACGCTCAAAAATATGAGAAAGTGGTAAAAATGCCATAGACACATCTTTATCAGTCAAGTCATATCGCTCCTTGTGGTTTTCTATCGCGGCAAGGAAATTGGTATGCGTAAGTATCACGCCCTTTGGTTTCCCCGTAGTCCCCGAAGTATAAATCAAAGTAGCTGTGTCATCTGAGTCTATTTCGTTGAATCGCTCGGCGAGTTCGGTTTTGAATTGCTCAGGATTCCCTTGTGCTACATAGTCTTTAAAATATACCGAAATATCATTTTTTAAAGGTACATTTTCATCAAAAACGATGATTTTTTTAAGACTTAATTCTTGATTTTCTAATGCTAGAAGTAACTCATTGTATTGCTCTTGTTCTCCCACAAAAACAACACTAGTTTCGGCATCGTTCAAAATGTATTTTACTTGATCAGCTGCATTGGTTGCATAGACTGGAATGGTAGGGCAACCGATGTTCAGAGCAGCAATGTCAGCCAAAGTCCACTCAGGCATGTTCTGAGAAAAAATTCCTACGGTATCTCCTTTTTTTAGTCCTTCGTTTAGGAGTGAGGCGGCTATTTTTTCAATGGTTTCAAGGCATTGTTTTCCAGTATGTTCTACCCATTTTTTTTGCCGGTAAATCTTTAGCATAGATTTCTGGGCATACTTTGCAAACTGTTCTTTTAGTAAAATAGCTAAATTATAATTTTTCATTTTTTCAGTTTAGTGATACAAATTAACGAATAATATTGTTTAAAATAGCGATTTAAGATATTTTTAATGTAAAAAAATAATATCAATAGATAATTCAAAACTAAAATTCATACATTTGAAGCCAAGAAAATATTCCAAATTCTATGGCGATAAAAGTAGAAAATCTGACGAAAATGTATGCTACACAAAAGGCACTAAATGCAGTTTCTTTTGATTTAGGAGAAGGTTGTATTTTGGGCTTATTGGGGCCAAACGGGGCAGGGAAAACCACCTTGATGAAAAGCCTTGTGGGGGTGGTTTTGCCTAGTGAGGGATCAGTTTCGATAGATGGCTTGGTTGTGAGCGAAAATCAGGTGCAAATTGCCAGAAAAATTGGGTATTTGCCAGAAAATAATCCGCTGTATTATGAGATGTATGTGCGTGAGTATTTAACCTTTGTGGCAAATATTAGAAATCTATCGCCGCAGAAAGTAGATGATGTGGTGGAACGAGTAGGGCTCACACCCGAGCAGAACAAGAAGATAGGGCAGTTGTCTAAGGGGTATAAGCAGAGAGTGGGGCTGGCGCAAGCCATCATTCATGAGCCAGAAATTTTAATTCTGGACGAGCCAACCAATGGGCTGGATCCCAATCAAATTTTAGAAATTCGAGAACTTATCAAACAAGTAGGGCAGGGAAAAACCGTGATTGTTTCTACTCACATTATGCAAGAAGTAGAGGCCCTTTGCGATAGAATCCTTGTGCTGAACAAAGGGCAAAAGGCAGCAGATTGTACTTTGTCTGAATTTAAACAAAACTACCAAAGCTTGGAAGAAGCTTTTTACCAAAAAACCAAATAATCATGATTACACACATCGGAAATTCGTTTAAACTTGGGGCTACATTAGAGCCTGAAGGTGTGAATTTTTGTATATTCTCTCCCAGAGCCACCTCGGTAGAGCTTTTACTTTTTGACGATGTAAACGATGTTACGCCCACCATTATAGACCTAGATCCCGTAGAAAATAAGTCTTATTATTATTGGCATATTTTCGTGCCAGGGCTCAAGGAAAATCAATTGTATGGCTACCGAATCAACGGAACTTATGATCCCGACAGGGGATATTATTTCGATGCCTCAAAGGTTTTAGTCGATCCATATGCCAAGGCAATCGTGGGAGAATATGACCGTAGAGATGCCACTATTTTTGGTAAAAGCAATATAAAAAAATGTTTGAAAAGTGCCGTCATAAATGACGATTCTTTTGACTGGGAAAACGATGCATTTCCTAATCATGAATTAACCTCATGCATTGTTTATGAGTTGCATGTCGCTGGATTTACCAAAAATCCTAACTCTGAATTAGACGAAAAAATCCGAGGAACTTATCGTGGATTAATCGAGAAAATTCCATATATCAAGGATTTAGGTGTTACGGCGGTAGAGCTGATGCCTGTCTTTGCATTTGATGAGCAAGATGCACCAGAAGATAGGAAAAACTATTGGGGATACTCTCCGATTAATTTCTTTGCCGTGCATGCACCATATGCTTCAACTGCTAAACCTCAAGAGATTGTAGATGAATTTAAAGCAATGGTAAAGGCATTTCATGCTGCCAATATTGAGGTGTATCTCGATGTAGTCTATAATCATACAACCGAAAATGATGGGCGAAATAATGGTCCAACTTTATGTTTCCGTGGTATAGAAAATAGTTCATATTATATGATGAGCCATGATTTCCATTTCCTAAACTTTACAGGAACCGGAAACACCATGAATGCCAATCATTCGGTGGTGCGTAGAATGATTACCGATTCGCTAAATTATTGGGTAGAAAAAATGCATATAGATGGATTTAGGTTTGATTTAGCCTCTGTTTTGTCGCGCGATGAGCACGGAAATCCTTTGTATAATTCACCTATTTTGTGGTCAATTGATTCTAATCCTATTTTGTCCAGAACTAAAATTATAGCCGAGCCTTGGGATGCGGCAGGATTATATCAAGTAAATAATTTTTCGGGAGATCGCTGGATTATTTGGAACGATAAATTTCGAGATGCCATTCGCCGATTTGTAAAAGGAGATGCGGGACAAGTCGAAAAAATCGTTAATCGCATCATGGGAAGCCCTTACGAAGTAAAACCACGACACAAATTATTTTCGCCAGAATTAAGCCTAAATTTTGTAACCTGTCACGATGGTTTTACCATGAACGATTTGGTGTCATACAATACCAAACATAATTTTGATAATGGAGAAGATAACCGAGATGGGCACAATGAGAATCACAGCTGGAACTGTGGCGTAGAGGGATATACCGATGATCCTAAGATTGTAAAATTACGACACAAGCAAGTGAAAAACTTTTTTTCGCTTTTGCTCCTTTCGCAAGGAACTCCGATGATCACCATGGGAGATGAGATTCTGCGCACGCAATATGGTAACAACAATGCGTATTGCCAAGACAAGCCCCTTGCTTGGATGGATTGGAGTTTACTAGAAAAAAATAAAGAAATTTATCGTTTTGTAAGGAATTTAATCCGTTTAACAAAGCAGTTTAAGGTGTTTTCTAAAGACTTTGATTATTTAAAAAGAGAAAATCCTACATCTCCATACATTCGTTTTCACGGAGTGAAGCTAAATGAAGTAGACACAAGCTTTGATAGCCGAGCTCTTTCCTGCGAAATTGTTGCTCCCAAATATGGCGAGCATGTTTTTGTGATTATGAACATGTACTGGGAGCCACTTTCGTTTGAATTGCCAAAAAATAAACGATTTCACAAGGTTTTTGATACAGAAAATGACTTTGAAGTTTGCGATGTGTACGGGGATTTTATCTGCCCGCCAAGAACCGTCGCTTTTGTGACAGCAAAATCAAGATTGCTCAAACAAATGCACCAAACGAAATCTCTGCTCTAAGCCGTTTCCCTTGTGTGCAAATGGCGAGTCATTTTTATCGCCAAATCTAGAAAAACCAATTTGCCAAGCGCATTTCGCTCTATGTGATAATGCGCTTCGTTTATTTCTTGGAGAATCGCTTCGATATTTGCCCCGTGAATGTATTGAGCGAAACTTTCCCATTTAAAATTATTTTTCTGCAAAGGCATATTCACCAAGTTTTGGCTGCCATAGTTTTGCAACAAAGCTTGTCTAAAGATGTCTATGCAATAAGTAAGAAATAATTTTTGTTTTTCTCGGCTGTTCCAGCTACCGATATTCATGCTCCACTCGTGAATTTTTTGCAAAGCACTCAATTTACTTTTAGCCATAAAAGCATAGCGCACCCAATCGATGAAAAGCTCCTCAAACTCTTCGGTTTTGGATTCGATTTGTTCTACCGCTACAGCCATATCTCCATACGCACTTTTGGCAAACTGCTCAGCGGTGGCTTGGTCTATCTCATATTTTTCAAATAAAATACTTGCCAATTCTGCCTCCGACAATCTCGGCACTTGGATTCGCTGGCAACGAGAAGTAATCGTAGGCAGCAGCTCGTTGTAATGCTCCGTAATGAGAATGAAAAATGTTTTTTTCGGTGGTTCTTCTAAGATTTTTAAAAGCTTATTGGCCGATTGCGTATTCATAGTATCTGCATTCCAAATCAGCATGACTTTGTTGCCCCCTTCGTAACTATTTAAGTTTAAAACATGAATAATTTCATTGATTTGGCTCACATTGATTCCGCCTTGTTTTTTCTCACTTGCGATGAGTTCCATCCATTCAAACAAAGAGCCATAAGGAGTTTCTTTATTAAATTGAATCCACTCTTCTTGGTAAGTGGTGAGCGAAGTGTCTTTGGCACTCGCTACGGGGTAACAAAAATGCAAATCAGGATGTTGCAGCGAGTCCACTTTGTGCACACACGAATCATTTTGATTAGAACAAAGCAATTGTTTTGCCATCCATTTAGCCAAAGGCAAGGTTCCGAACCCCGCTTTTCCGTCGAGTAGGAGTGCGTGGCTAATGGTTCCTTTTTCTAAAGCTTTAGAAAATTGATTTTTGATAGTTTCGTGTATGGTCATAGGTGTAAAATTAAAGAATTTAAACCTTTCTGAAAAACGAAAAAATCGAAATTTTTATAATTCTGAGAAAAAATCTGAAAGTGCCTGCGCCGAAAGCCCGTGGAGGTGCAGCAATTCATCGGTGCCGCCATGCGTTACAAATTCATCGGGCAGAGCTTTAATGATTATTTTTCCGTTATAGGCTTGGCTTGTCGCATAGCTTGCCACCGATTCGCCAAAGCCGCCCGATTTTATACCTTCTTCTACACAAACGATTTTTTTATATTTTTTCAAAATGGAATCTAATGCTTGCGTGTCCAGTGGTTTTACAAATGGGAAATGCACCCAAGCAAAATCCGTATTTTGAATGATTTTTGAAATATTTTGCCCAATGGTTCCTGTGCTTAAAACAGCAATTTTTTCACCTTTTTTTAAAATTTTAGATTTAAAGCATTTTACTTTTTCTATACCTAAATCTTGGTTTGAAATCGCAGATTTTGGATAGCGAATGCTCATTGGCTGTTTAAGTTGCACCGCCAGCGAAAGCATTTGTTTAAGTTCGTGCTCATCAATCGGGCAAGCCACAATCATGTGCGGAATAGCGTTCATAAAGGCAATATCGAAATAGCCGTGATGTGTGGCTCCGTCGTTTCCCACAAGCCCTGCTCGGTCGATGCAGAAAATCACGGGCAAGGATTGCAACGCCACATCATGAATCACTTGGTCATAAGCTCGTTGCAAAAAAGTGGAATAAATCACACAAAACGGAATCATATTTTGGCAAGCCAATCCCGCTGAAAAAGTAACGGCATGTTGTTCTGCAATGCCGACATCTATGACGCGGTCTGGGAATTTTTGTTTTAAATCTATCAATGCGCTTCCCGTGAGCATGGCGGGCGTTATGGCGCAAATGTTAGGCTTTTCTTCAAAAATTTTAAGTAAAGATTCGCCTAAGATTTGCGGGTAAGTTTTGGCAGATTTAGTCTTAACCCTTTCGCCTGAAATTTTATCAAATTTTCCAGGCGCATGCCATAGCACTTGGTCTTTTTCGGCTTGGGCAAAGCCCTTGCCTTTGATAGTTTTGATATGAATAATTTTCGGCGTTTTGATATTTTTGGCCCAATTCAAGGCTTTAAACAAAGCCTCGAAATCATGCCCGTTAATGCCGCCTAAATATTGAAATCCAAGCGATTCGAAAAAAGCCTTGGCATTTTCTGGGTGATTAAAGACCGACTTCAGAGCACCTACCGAAGGGTCGATGCCTATGTCGTTATCGTTTAGGATAATGCAAACATCTAAATCCGTGTCACCTAAATGATTAAGCCCCTCAAAAGCCATGCCCGATGCAATAGATGCATCACCAATCACAGCCACATGTTTTTTCTTTTCGCCCTTTAGTTTATCGGCATAAGCCATGCCTGTAATCGCCGAAATGCTGGTGGAAGAATGTCCCACGCCAAACAAATCGTATTCGCTTTCTGCTCGGCTGGGGAAACCGCTCATGCCATTGAGCTGTCGCAAGGTGTCAAAATCTGATTTTCGTCCCGTGAGTAGCTTGTGCACATAGGCTTGGTGTCCCACATCCCACAAAAGTGAATCGTGTGGCGTGTCATAGAAATAGTGCAATGCAATGCTGAGCTCCACCACCCCAAGGCTCGCACCTAAATGCCCCTCCTTGGTGGACACAATATCTAAAATAAAATCACGAATTTCCTCAGCCAACTTTGGAAGTTGGTGCGTGGGGATTTGTTTCAAATCCTCGGGAAATTGGATTTTATCTAAAAGCATTTTTTATTTAGAAATAAAATTTTCTACAATTTGGTTTACTTCTTTTTTGGCAACATACAAGTCATCGTTTACTAGAATGATGTCAAAATCCTTGGCAAATTCTAGTTCTTTGGTAGCTTTGGCAATGCGCATTTCCAATTTTTCAGGAGAATCGGTATTGCGGTCGCGTAGTCGTTGAGCCAAAGTTTCCACGCTCGGTGGCTGCACGAAAATAGAAAGAGCTTTGTTGCTAAATTGTTTTTTAAGATTGATTCCGCCCATCACATCAATGTCAAAAACTACATTTTTTCCTGCGTTCCAAATGCGCTCAATTTCTGATTTTAAGGTGCCGTAGCAGTGGTTTTTGTAGACTTCTTCCCATTCTACGAATTCATTATTAGCCACTTTTTGTTTAAATTCTTCGGGGGGCAAAAAATAATAATCCACGCCGTCTACTTCGCCCTTGCGTGGAGCACGCGTAGCACATGAAATAGAGAAAGCCAAATCGTTTCTTGTTTTAAGGAGGTGTTTTACCAAAGTGGTTTTGCCCGCTCCAGAAGGTGCTGAAAATATGATGAGTTTTCCGCTGTTCATGATTTAAAATTTAAAGCACATTGAGCACTTGTTCCTTGATTTTTTCTAGTTCATCTTTCATTTTAATCACCAATTTTTGCATTTCGGCATGATTGGATTTTGAGCCGAGCGTATTGATTTCTCGACCGATTTCTTGACAGATGAAATTTAGTTTTTTTCCATTGCTTTCTGCACTTTCAATGTTTTTTAAAAAGTATTCGCAATGGTTTTTCAATCTAACTTTTTCTTCGGTAATGTCCAATTTTTCAAGGTAGAAAATCAATTCTTGCTCAAATCGGTTTAGATCCACTTCTTTGATTTCGTTTAAGCCTTTTTGCATTCTTTCCTTAATGTTGGTAATGCGTTCATGCTCAAAGTTAGGAACTTGGCTCAATAAATTCAAAATTTTATGGATTCTTAATTTAAAATCCTCAGCCAAAACTTTTCCTTCATCACTACGGAATTTTTTAAGCTGATTGAGAGCCTCTTGCAATTCACCAGTGAATTTATTCCAATCCTCTTCCGAGATTTCTGTTTGTTCCTGCACATACACATCAGGCATTTTCATAGCAGATTTAAAAAGCGTATCCACCGAAAGGCGTTCATCAATAGCCTTGAATTGCTCAATATATTCCTTGATCAAAGGTGTGTTTAATTGGTGAGTTTTGGCAACGCCGTTGTGGGTATGGTTTACAAAAACATCTATTTTCCCACGATTGAGCGACTCGATCACGATTTTTCTTATTTCTAGTTCTTTATCTTTTAAATCTAGAGGTAATCTTATATTTAGGTCTAAATTTTTGCTATTCAGAGATTTAATGTCAATCGTATAGCTAGCGTTTTCAAAACTTACTTCGGATTTTCCAAATCCGGTCATAGACTGAATCATAATATCTAAAAAAATTAAATCCAAATGTACTAAAATGCGTTAATATGTAAGGCAAGAATTGCAGAAAAGTTTACATTTGGATAGCTAAAAAATTAAAAATGAATAAGAAAGCATTTCTTTTTTTGTGTTTAAATATACTTTCCCTAATGCTTGTGAATGCACAGGACTTAACAGGGAAATGGATTATTGTAAATCCTAGCAATGACACAGATTATTATGCTGAATTGAATTTAATTCATAACGGTGGGACAATGTATGGTGGCTACTCGTATGATCGTGAAAATGGTGGCTATTGTAGATACTGGCTAGAGGGGAATTTTGATGAGTTGTCTAAAAGTTTTAAGGCTAATGATGTGGAGCTTATCGATAAATCTCCGAATCACACAGCTACGGCGTTTGATTTGAAGTACAGCAAGGAAAAAGATGGCGAGTATTTAATCGGAACGATTCAAACAATAGATGTTTCTGATATTCAGTCGAAAATAGCTAAAGCTTTTGGACTGGAATTTACAAGCCCCAAAAAGAAGATTAAGTATAAAAAAGTGAGCCCCCAATACGCTCCTTATGCTTACCAAAGACCAAAATTAGAGGATAAGCCTATTGTGGAGGCAGAGCAAAAAACTACAACGCCTGATGAAATTACGCAAACTCCCATAGCGTTCAAAAGTATAGTGACCGATGCAGGAGAGGCAAATAAAACTGAAGTTGCTAAAAAGGATAGCATTCAGCCTGAAATCATTAAACAAAAAAATGAACGAAATGGCAAAGTTGTGGCAAGCATTCAACTCAATGGAGCTAAGGAGATTAAATTATTAATTTATGATTATGGTGAAATTGATAATGATACAGTGAGCATTTTCTTTAATAATGATTTAATTGCTAGTGAAATGCGTATTGATCGTGAGGCGAAAGAGTTTACTTTAAAATTAAAGCAAGGTGAAAATCAGCTAGTTTTTGTGGCTAATAATTTAGGTGATGTGCCTCCCAATACAGCTAAAATTGCGATTGTGGCAGAAAATCGTCGTTATAATTATAAAATCTTTACCGATGAAAAGAATAATGCTGTGATAAGGCTTTTGAATTAATCAAAAAAACGGATTTTCATTGTAATTAAAAAATCCACAAGTCGTGATGACTTGTGGATTCGTCGTAAATAATTAAAAATATAAACAATGAAAAGTTAATTTTATTTTTTTGCCCAATCATCGGCAAAAGCATGTCGGTAGCCTTTCACCTTTTTCCACGCTCCACGCGTAAAATCTGGAATGGCTACGGGTGCGCTTCCATTCTCAATAGAGATGGCAGAAAGCTCTGTTAAGCAAGACCATTCAGCCAAGTCATAAACATCCATATCAAGCGGAAGCCCGTTTTGCAGGCAGTAAACTAGACGGTAATCCATAATATAGTCCATACCTCCGTGACCTCCTACTTTTTTAGCTCTTTCTTCTAATTCCACAAGGATTGGGTGCTTATATTTAGCCATTAAGGCTTTTTTCATCTCTTCTGATACAAAGCCGTGGGCATCGAGCTTCTCGTGGTCTGGGTTTACATCTTCGCTCACTTCTTCAAGGGCATAGCCTTGCACTGGGTATTTGTTGGCAAAGCCTTTGGTACCTGTAAGCTGATACATTCTGGAATACGGGCGTGGCGTTACCACATTGTGCTGGATTTGGATTGTTTTTCCGTTTTCTGTGCGAATCATTGTCACGGTGTGGTCTCCATTTTTAAAATCCTTGGCCTCTTTGCCAAACATATCTTTCCACGCTTGTGGACCGTTTACTGGCTTTGTATCCATAGATACGAGGTACTTCATACGGTCGCCTCGGTGAATGTCTAGCAACTGACAAGCTGGCCCGATTCCGTGAGTGGGGTAAACATCTCCGCGGAATTCTTTATTATACTCTAATCTCCAATTTTTGTAATAAGCTTTCCAGAAGTCTTTTAAATTATGAATGTATGACCCCTCGGTGTGTAACACTTCACCAAACACGCCCTGCTGTGCCATATTAAGCGTGGTAAGCTCAAAGAAATCGTACACGCAGTTTTCCAGCATCATACAGTGCTTGCGGGTGCGCTCTGAGGTATCGATGAGTGCCCAAATATCTTTCATATTCATTGCAGCTGGCACCTCAATTGCCACATGCTTTCCGTGCTCCATGGCATAGAGTGCGATAGGCACATGGTGTTTCCAATCGGTTACAATATAGATTAAATCAATATCATCTCGCTTGCACATTTTTTTGTAAGCCTCGGCAAAGCCATAGTATTCTGCAGCTCTCTTTTTACCTGCTTTATCAAGGATTTCCTGCCCTTTTTCCACTCTATTTTTTTCAATATCACAGAGTGCTACAATTTCTGTCCCAGGGATTTGTGTAAATCGCTCTACGGCACCAGGGCCACGCATTCCCAAGCCCACAAAGCCCACACGCACGGTTTCTAGTTTCGGAGTTACAAGGTTGATGACATCTGTCTGCCCTGGAGCTCGCTCAGGAACGGGTAAAACAATTGGTGAAATACCTCCTTTTTTGGCTGGAGTGGTGGCTACTCTTTGTTCGGCACAACTAAAAATCAACGCGAAAATACATGCAAAAATGCCATAAATGCTAATTTTTTTCATACTTATCTTTTTTGTTAGAATTTTTCAACTTGGCTAATGTAAGTTTTTTTTAGCATTTGTGAAAGAAAATATAAATGACATTTATTCTTTGTGTTTTTAACACTTAAGCTTTGTTGTTGAAATAAAAAAGCTACTCAATTATTAATTGAGTAGCTTGAAAAGTTCAGTTTAATGGTTAAAATTTATTTGATCTTATCTACAATTGCTTTGAAAGCTTCTGGGTGATTCATTGCTAAATCAGCTAACACTTTTCTGTTAAGCTCAATGTTGTTGCTTTTAAGAGCCCCCATGAATTTAGAATAAGACATTCCGTATTGTCTAGCACCAGCGTTAATTCTTTGAATCCAAAGCGAACGGAAATTTCTTTTCTTTTGACGACGGTCTCTGTAAGCATACACCATTGCTTTTTCAACTGCGTTTTTAGCAACAGTCCATACATTTTTGCGGCGTCCGAAATATCCTTTCGCTAATTTGATAATTTTCTTGCGTCTTCTTCTTGACGCTACTGAATTGGTTGATCTTGGCATAATTTTTAAATTTTTTAAGCGTAGGCGGAAGTGTAATAAGACTTCTCTTTTTCTCTGCCCTCGCTTGGGTTAAACATTTTAATAAACCGGATTTTTATATAATTGGTGTTTTTGTTGAAAAACAAAAAATTATTTTAATCCTAATTGGCGTTTTACACTGTTTACATCAGCTTGGTCTACAAGACCCATTTTGGTAAGATTTCTCTTTTGCTTAGTTTCTTTCTTAGTTAAGATGTGGCTTTTGTAAGCATGTTTACGCTTAATTTTTCCACTTCCTGTAAGTTTGAAACGCTTTTTAGCACCTGATTTTGTTTTTTGTTTTGGCATTTCTGTGTACTTATTGGTTAAACTGAACTTTAATTCCGTTTTTTGATTGAACGAAAAATTCGCACAAAAGCAAACGGAGTGCAAATGTACGAATTTTATTTTAAAATTCATACTAATTCTTTAAATTATTGAAATATAAAATATTACAAGTGTTTTTTCAATTTCAGGTAACGAATTAGTAACTCAACTTACTTCTTTTGATTTCATTGATTTTCATTGAAACTCAACACAGCGAATATACAACATATTTACTTTTTGAACAAATTCTTATAACTTTGCCTCGCCTGCACGGTGCAAGCGTGCTCCTCTATGGATGCCGACTCGCACCGTGCAGGCGAGGCAATATAAGTTAAAAGATATGTTTTTCTTGCCTAATGAATTTTTATGATTGTTCCGTAATTTTGTAGGACATAATTTTAAATATTTAAGTAATATGGAACAGTATTTTGAAAAAGTCTTTCAAGACATCCACAGAGAAGAGGAAAAGGTAACACTAGATGTAGCAACCGTTATCCCTGAAGCATTGGAAATGATTCATTATTTATCCAAGATTTTAGAAGATGCAAGAGTATATATCCTTGAAAGAGGATTTAATAATGAACAAGAAGAGATTCATTTCTTCAGAAACATCAAACCTAAGATTTACGGAAAGTTAATGTATTACAATCGTATTTACAAAATGGAAATCATTCGTCCTACTACAAAGGGCAAAATTTATGAAGACTATTTCACGAAAGAGAAAAAGCGATTAAAAAGCAGGCATAACCATTTTCTAAAAACAAATCCTTTCTATATTTACTATCACTCTGGTAGAACTGACGAAGACCATAAATATTTTTTAAGGTCTTCTTTTAATTTTCAAGAAGGATTAGAAAATCACGCTTTTGATTTAGATCGACGATTTTCAACCTACTACGACTATTTGACTGCTAGAATTATTAGTAGAGAATTATTTTACGAGTATCTCCATTTTCGTACCACCACACAATTTGATAAAATAGCCAATGAAAACCATCGTTCTATCCGTTGGACAGAAAGTAAAGCTGCTCTAGTCGAGCTTATCTATGCACTACATGCTGCAAAAGCCATCTCAAGCGGACAAATTAGTTTAAATAAAATCGCCGTAACTTGTCAAGCTTTATTTAAGATTGAATTACAAGATATTCATCACACTTTTCACCGTATGAAAAGTCGTTCAGGTTCAAGAACCTTATTTTTAAATCAATTAGTCAATTCCTTGGAAACTTATATGGATAAGAACATCTAAGAATTGGCCAGCCTTCTAAGAGGCTGAATGACCTTTGCCCATAACTACCCATTGGCAAACCACACTCACACTACTTACTTTACTAATTTCAAGATGATCATCAGTCGCTTTAAGCGTCTTTTTTTTGCTCTAAATTCATGATTATTAAGGCATAAATATAAATTCGTTAAAATGCGCTAATTTTCTATCTACCCATTGGCAAAACTTGGCGTTATCATCGCTTCGGTCTTCTGAACTTTGTCCTCAGATAAACGATAAAATCAGAAGCAATGAAATTAATCACTATTGAAGAGAACCAATGGCTACAATTACGCCAAGAAATACAATTTATAAAAGCGTACATCCAAAAACAATCCCAATCGACAGAAATCATTGACCAATTATGGCTCAATAACCACGAAGTATGTCAATACCTCCATTTAAGCGAGAAAACTCTTTGGCGTATGCGACAGAACAATGAAATCACCTATGCTAAAGTTCATGGACAATACTTCTACACTTTAGGAAGTATCCGACAGCTTATGGAATTTAATGTGATAAAAAGTACAGCGGATTACTTAGAAAGTCTAACTCAAAAAGCACACTCGTATGTTCAAAAAGGAAGACATATTAAGTAAGACCAATAACGGGCTGGAAGTATTTCGTCATTATGTTTCGGGGAATTGGAAAGTGGGGCAAAACTTTAAAAACCCTTTTTATGATGATAAAAATCCCTCTTGTAATATCTATAAAGATAAGAAAACAGGCATCTATCGGATTAAAGATTTTGGGGATCCTCGCTTTAAGGGTGATTGCTTTTCCTTAGTTGGCTATTTATATGGTTTGGACTGTACACAAGCTCATGACTTTGTAGAAATTCTAAAAATGATCAATCAAGATTTAAGTTTAGGATTAGAGACTTATGAACCTAATATTTCCAAACGAGCACAAAGAGAAATCAGAACGGAAACCAGTCCTGCAAGAGCAGAAGAACCATCCGGTTATCGTCCCTATACGATAATAGAAAAGGATTTTAGCGAAAAAGAAATCCGTTACTGGAAAACTTTTGGAATAACGAAAACAGTTTTAGATATATTTGGAGTAAAATCCTTAAAATATTTTGAAAGTATCAATAAAAAAGGACAACCCTATCGAATAGAATCCAATGATGATGAACCCATTTTTTCATATCAGAATGCCGAACTTATTAAAATCTATCGTCCCTTGTCCAAGCATCGTTTTCTATATGCAGGTATCGCTACGGATTATTGTTTTGGGTTGGAACAATTACCATTAGAGGGTGATGATATTTTGTTTATTACAGGCGGAGAAAAAGATGTGATGAGTTTGTATACAAAAGGCTTTTCAGCCATTTGCTTTAACAGTGAAAATAGTCATATTCCCCTCTCTCTCATTCAATCTTTAAAAGGTCGCTTTCGTCATATCGTATTATTGTATGATGTGGATCAGGCAGGAAAAAAGGCGGTACAAAGTCATTTAGAAAAATTAAAGAATCTGGTAGAGGTATTAGAACTTCCTTTATCAGGAACTAAAGACGATAAAGACATCTCCAACTATTTTCAGCAAGGTTATACGGCTAATGATTTAAAAACATTGTTTTTGAAAATGCTTCAAAAAAAATATCAGCAAGGGCTTTCATTATTGCAGTCTTGCGAAATTCAATGGGATCAACCACCTATTAAGCAAAAGACCATCATCGCTTTAAGAGAAGCAGCGATTGGGTTGCAAAGTAGTCTTTTAGGCGTTACAGGAGGGGAAGGAACGGGAAAAAGCCATTATGTAGCTGCAATGATTGCAGGGAGTTTATATCAAGGTAAAAATCCAATAGACTTACTTGGGCTTAGCGTAACTTTCTGTAATAACCAAGCGGTTTTATTTTTTGATACCGAGCAATCCGCAGATCAATTGTACGACAACATTTCCATATTACTCAAACGAGCCCAGCTTGGTGCAATGCCCTCAAATTTTAAAGCCTATTGTCTTACTCAAATTCCAAGAAAAGAGCGTATGAAAATTATTCGACAATGTATGGAAACTTTATACTACGAGTATTCAGGGATTCATCTGGTGGTCATTGATGGCATTGCTGATTTAATTAGTTCCGCCAATAATGAAAGCGAAAGTATTGAAATGATAGAGGAATTGTACGCACTGGCAGGGCATTACCAAACCTGTATGGTATGTGTATTACATTTAACGCCCGGGGGATTAAAACTTCGAGGACATTTAGGTTCGGAGTTGCAACGAAAAGCCTCTGCGGTGCTTTCGGTAGAGCAAGACCGAAGCAGTGCTTGCTCTGTGGTATTACCCAAGAAAATCCGTAAAGGCGATCCCAATCAATTGCCTAAGATATTGTTTCGATGGGATGCTAAAAGTGGAATGCACCGTTATTGTGGTACTCAAAAGAAAATTGAAAAGAAAGACAAAGGGGCAGAGTTAGCGACCCTTGTATCTCCTCTGTTTAGAAAAAGAGCCGTATGGGAATATAGTGAATTGGTACAAGAAATCAGAGCCTTGACCGGCGTGC
The DNA here is from genome assembly GCF_004088395.1 of Ornithobacterium rhinotracheale. Classification (NCBI taxonomy): domain Bacteria; kingdom Pseudomonadati; phylum Bacteroidota; class Flavobacteriia; order Flavobacteriales; family Weeksellaceae; genus Ornithobacterium; species Ornithobacterium rhinotracheale. Next base: position 440,517 of record NZ_CP035107.1, read on the forward strand.
AGGAACGAACAGCCAAAAATTACATCGTAAAACTCAAAGCCAAGGAACTATTGATTTCGGACAGCCAAAATCCACAGCAATTAAGCATTGGCAAACTCATGAAAAAAATACTTAATCAAAAATAAAACACTAAAACTTACTCGTTATGAATATCGACCGAATGGAATTTATCATGTGGATGGAACGACTGATGGATCGTCTCGACCTACTTGCAGAACGCTTTGAAAAAGCTGAAAAGAAACGAAGTACCATCGACGGAGAGGAATTACTCGACAATCAAGATTTAATGCTTACCTTCAAAATATCAGCTCGTTCTCTGCAGCGTTATCGCTCTGAGGGTAAACTACCTTATTACACGATTTCTGGGAAAATTTACTACAAATTATCAGATGTACATCAATTTATTAGAGAACATTTTAGTATCCCTGTCAAAGCCAAAAAAGGTCAATCAAAGCCAAAATAACACGATCGTATTAGATTCTTATTTACAGCTTCTATTTTCGTTCTACAATTTAAATTTTAATGAATTAAAACCATCAAAACTAATATACTATGGCTAACGAATCCACAGAAACAAATTCAAAAGAAAATACGCCTATTATTGATGAACAATGGACGGATTTATTGCTTGTGTATGACCAAGAGGAACAACAGATTCGTGCCGTAAAAGGATTGGATAAAGACGGTCAGTTAGAAACCGTTCCTCCAGATCCAGCACACCAGCAAGATTTTATGAGAGTTGATCCTCACGGAAATATACTCTCAAACTTCTTTAGTAATTTTTTAAGGCAAGTGAAAAATCCAAGTCATTTTTCTTTTTTCAAAATTCCCTTTCCTAAATTACTTGAAGTTCAACTTTCCCCCCAAGATTTGCAACCTTATAAAGTTCAACCACAAGAATATCAATCTCAAAATCAAAATACAATGGAACAAACCAATGAACCCCAAGAAGTAAAAGATACTCAGGAAGTACAAGAAACTACCCAAGAGGTCAATGAAACCCCATCGCAAGACACATCTGATGAGGCAACCCAAGAACAAAACCATCGTTACGAAGTAGACGATATTGATTGGGAAACAATGAATAGCATAGGTCTCTCAAAAGAATACCTAGAAAAACGAAACTTATTAGAACCCTTACTAAAGGGGTATAAAACGGATCGCTTAGTACCTATTAGTATGAACTTAGGAAGTGCCGTTACCCGTTTCGACGCGCGTTTATCTTTACGGAAAGATAACGAAGGGAAAGTAAGTGTCTCCATTCACGGTATCCGCAAAGAACCTCAATTAGATTATCCCTTTTTTGGGCACGAATTTACCCAAGAAGACAAAGAAAATCTATTGAAGACAGGAAATATGGGACGCGTGGTAGAGCTTACCAATGTAAAAACGGGTGAAAAAATCCCATCAATCATCAGTATTGATGAATTGACAAATGAAATTGTTGCTTTGCGTCAAGAATACATCAAAATACCCGATGAAATCAAGGGTATTAAGCTTAATGAGGAACAAAAACAAAGGCTTAAGGAAGGAAAACCTATCTTTTTAGAAGGGATGACTTCAAACAAAGGAGAACCCTTTAATGCGAATGTGCAATTCAATGCAGAAAAGCGTTATGTAGAATTTTTGTTTGATGACAATCTTACACAAAAAATCAATACCCAACCTACTTTTGAAGAAGCCCCTAAAGAATTAAGAGGCCGACAACTTACCGAAGAACAATACAAGGATTTTTCGCAAGGAAAACCTGTATACTTAGAGGGCTTGGAAAGTAAGAGTACGGGAAAAGTTTACAATGGCTATTTCACCTATAATCAAGAAACAGGTAAAGTAAAATTCACTTTCCAAAATCCTAATAAGCAACAAAAAGAAGATAAAGTAACACGCCAGGCTAAAGAAATCAATAAAAAAGCCAAGGAGAATAAAAACACAACTACACAATCCACAACAAAAACTCAAAAAGAAGCAACAAACAAAGGAGTGAAAACCACTACGACAAAGACCACTAAGCGTACGGTAAAGCCTAAAACTCCTGCTAAAAAAACTTCAAGTGGACGTAAAATGTAGAGATTAATCGTAATCCATTTTATTCATTCAAAAAACAAAAATCCATGAAAGTAATCCTAGCGGAAAAACCCAGTGTAGGCAGAGAAATCGCTCACTTATTAGGGGCTAATAGTAAAAAAGACGGTTATCTAGAAGGTAATGGTTATGCCGTTACTTGGGCATTTGGCCATTTAGTACAATTGGCAATGCCTGAAGCCTATGGTTGTGTAGGGTTTCAAAAAGAACATCTACCCATACTACCAGAACCGTTTGAACTACAACCCCGCCAAGTGAGAGAAAATAAAGGATATGTAGCTGATGCAGGCGTATTGAAACAACTTAAAGTGATTGAAACTTTATTTGAACAATGCGATTCAATTGTAGTGGCTACTGATGCAGGAAGAGAAGGTGAATTAATTTTCCGCTACATCTATGATTACTTAAATTGTCAAAAACCTTTTGAGCGACTTTGGATTAGTTCACTCACAGAAAAAGCCATTCTTTCAGGATTTAAAAACCTCCGTCCAGGAAAGCAATTTGACCCTTTATATCACGCTGCCCAAATGCGTAGTCAAGCCGATTGGCTGGTAGGAATCAATGCTACCCAAGCCCTGAGTATCGCCGCTGGAAGCGGTGTATACTCCCTCGGGCGGGTACAAACTCCTACTTTGTCCATGCTTTGTGAGCGATACCTCACGCATACCCAATTCGAGAAAAAACCGTATTGGCAATTGCAGTTAGTGCATCAAAAAGGCCATCTCAAATTTAATAGCCTTTCCACGCTAAAAACGGAAAAAAAAGAAGAAGTACAAGAATGGAAAAAATCCGTAGAACGCCATCCAAATGCAGAAGTACTCTCCGTAGAAAAGAAAATAGTAAAAGAACAACCGCCTTTACTTTATGATTTAACCGCACTCCAAAAAGAGGCAAATAAAAAATATAGTTTTTCGGCAGACGAAACTTTAAACATTGCTCAAAGTTTGTATGAAAAGAAATACATCACTTATCCCCGAACGGGAAGTAAATACGTTTCTGAAGATGTATGGGCAGAAATTCCTTTATTGATTAAACAATTAGAGCATTATGAGACTTATGCAAAATATGCACAACAACTCAGACGCTCCTCTCTTACCAAGCGTATCGTCAATGATGTAAAAGTAACCGACCATCACGGACTGCTCATTACTGACAAAATACCGACCGAACTTCCTAAGAAAGAAGCCCTCATTTATAAAATGATAGCCGGGCGCTTATTAGAAGCGGTATCGGAAGTTTGTATCAAGGAAACGCAGAAGATCATCGTAGAAGCAGGTCATAAAAATTACGAAATCAAAGGTTGTACGATACAATCCGCAGGTTGGAGAGCGGTCAATGGTTCTTTTTCAGAAATAGAAAAAGAAGAGGAAATCCCACAAGAACTTCCTGAACTACAAAAAGGAGATACCTTAAAAGTAAAGGACAGTCAAATTCTATCCAAAAACACCCGCCCACCAGCATTATATACGGAAGCCACTTTGCTATCGGCTATGGAATCGGCAGGTAAGGATTTGGAAGACGAAAATCAACGACAATTACTCAAAGGTACTGGTATTGGAACTCCTGCTACTCGAGCGGCAATCATAGAAACTTTGCTGAAACGAAACTATATCAAACGCCACAAGAAAAGTATAGTTCCCACCGAAAAGGGATTGAAAGTATTTGAATGGGTCAAAGACCGAAAAATCGCCGATGTAGCATTAACGGGCGAATGGGAAGCCTCTCTCAATGAAATTGAGGAAGGGCTACGCCCTCCAAAAGAATTCTTACAGGCGATGAAAGATTATACCCAAAAAATCACAGAAGATTTTTTAGCGATGGAAATCGAAGGGGTTGCTTCACCAACATTGGTTTGCCCTGTCTGTAAAAAGCAAAGCGTTCGCCTATACGAAAAAGTTGCTAAATGTATGGAAGATGATTGCGAATGGTTATTCTTTAAAAATGTCTGTGGAAAACAGGTAAATGATCAAGCCGTAATGGCATTATTAGAAAATGGAAAAACAACGCTTTTAAAAGGATTAAAAAGCAAGGCAGGAAAAAGTTTTGATGCTTATTTGGCACTACAAGAAGATGGTTCTACGGCTTTTGAGTTTCCACCTCGCTCTAAAAATAAAAAAGGAAGACGAAAACGAAAGTAATCTAAAAAATAGTTTAAGTAACAAGTGTTTAACGGCGAAAAGTGCCGTTAATGGATAAACATCTAAACCTTATTATTTGAAATGTTTGCGTTAATACTCAAAAAGTGGGTATTAATGCAAATGAATAAAAATTTGATAAATATAAAAATTATGGCAACACAAGAAAAAGAAATTTCGTATTACGATTTACGACTAAGAGAATTATTAAACACCAGCTTTCCTAATCTGGCAACTAATGAAGCGTTTATCAAAGAACGAAGCAATTTAGCAGCAGAAGCCTATGAAAAAGCCTTTGATGCAGGGCATACAATATTAGAATGTCGTCGAATCGCAAATGAAGTCTTATTTGAAGGCTTGTACTTTTCACCATTTGATATGGTATATAGCGTAGTAAGCAATGAGTTTGATAGAGAAATACCCGACAATGAATTACGCTCATTTGCTTTAAAAATGTTTCCGTACTGTGTAGAAGTTTTTGAAGACTACAACATACACAAAGATTTTGAGGACAGTCCCGAATACGATCAACTTTACACAGAATTGACAGGACAAATTCAAATATGGATTGAGGAAAATGGCGTTCAATAAGAAGCTGCACTTAGAGAATAATATTAAAGCATTGCAAGTCGCTTTTGAGTTAGACCTCGAAAAGCGACTTGCTACTAATGCTGAAAAAGAAATCCTAAAACAATACTCAGGTTTTGGAGGGTTAAAATTTATCCTAAATCCTGCCAATGAGGAAGAAGACCGTCGTTTTTGGTCAAAGTCCGATGAGCCTTATTTTGAAGCCACTCAAAAGTTGTATGAGCTTATTCGTGTCAATGCTTCTGATTTTTCAGATTACAAAAGTATGACCAATAGTCTTAAAAGTTCGGTACTCACTTCATTTTATACCCCGCCAGAAGTTATCCAAGCTCTATCAGCGGTACTTAATAAACACAACTTTCAATACCAACAAGCATTAGACCCTTCCGCAGGAACAGGTAATTTTATTGAACATTTTAAATCAAATCAAAATGTATCTGTAACGGCTTTTGAAAAAGACTTATTAACAGGAAAAGTACTCAAACATTTATACCCTTCCGCCCAAATAAAAATTAAGGGATTTGAAAATATTGAGGAACGACAAAATAGTTTCTTTGATATAGTAAGCAGTAATATACCCTTTGGGGATATTTCTGTATTTGATTTGTCTTTTTCAAGAAGTAAAGACTTGGCGAAACAACAGGCGGCACAAAATATTCATAATTACTTTTTTTTAAAGGGAATGGACACTTTAAAGGAAGGTGGCTTATTGGCTTTTATTACTTCACAAGGCGTATTGGATAGTCCCCAAAACCGTCCTATCCGAGAGGCTATAATACGCCAAGCTCATTTAGTTTCAGCTATCCGATTGCCCAATAATTTATTTACGGATTACGCGGGAACTGAAGTGGGGAGTGATTTGATTATCCTACAAAAAGACTCACAGAAACAAGCACTTTCTACCGAGGATTTACTTTTTTGTGATACGATAGAACATTCCGAAGGTTATACCACTAATGCCCTGTTTGAAAACAATCCTCAACGGATTATTCATACAAAATCACAATTGGGTACAGACTTATATGGAAAACCCTCAAGAATTTATGTACACGAAAATGGTGTATCTGGAATAGCCCGTGACCTCGAAGAGAAATTAAACCTTGATTTTGGTAATTATAAACAACGAATGCCTTTATATCTTGCGGATTCTTTTTCAAATCAACCAACTACAATACTCAAAAAAAACGAAAAATCCCAAATTAATACCATTTCAACTTCTATAACGCCTGAACTATCAGCAACAAAAACAAAAGAGTCTATTGGTGCAAATACGAAAAAAACACATTCCACTCCCGAAAATAATCTTTCAACCGCCAGAATCGAAAATAATGTTGGGATACAATTAAGCCTATTTGATACACTTTTTGAAGAGCCTCCAACAGTACCTAAACCTTCAAAAAATATCAAGCGTTCTAGTAAGAAAAAGCAAACAACAAATACCGCATATAAGGCTTTTCCAAAGGATCTTTTCTCTTTTTCATACCCCAGTGATAACAACTCAACCAAGGATACAGAAAGTGTATCTATAACTCCTATTAGTTTTGAACCTACACCATTTGAAGGGGATATTTTAAGTCATTATAGAGAAGATGCTTTAGTAATTCAAAATGAACAACCAGGGTATTTAAGAAATGTAAGTAAAGACGAGGGAACCGCCACTTTTGTCCCATTAGATGTAGGGGTTCTGCAGCGAAAAAAAGCCATAGATTATATGGCTCTTCGAGATAGTTATTTTGATTTATACAACAAAGAAGCCAAGGATAGAAAGCCCTATCCAGACGAAAGAACAAAACTCAACACTTTGTACAATGAATTTATAAGAAATTATGGCGCTTTGAATAGTAAAAATAACATAGGATTGATCCAAACAGATGGTGCTGGCAACGAAATCCCTTATTTAGAGCGAAAAGTCAATGGAGTTTACCGCAAAGCTGATATTTTTGAAAAACCAGTGAGCTTTTCTGTAACCTCAGTAGAAAATGTTACACCAAAAGAAGCCCTAATACACTCGTTGAATGTATATGGTAAGGTAAATTTGCCCTATATGAGTAGACTTTCTGGAGAGAGTATAGATAGTATGAAAAATGAATTAAAGGAATATCTATACTACAATCCCATAGAAATGCAGTACGAAACAGGAGAAACTTGGCTCGCTGGAAATATTGTAGAAAAAATAGAGGCTGTCGAAAAATATTTGGAAAGACTTCCTGAGCATCAAGAGGCGATAGCGGCTCTAGAAGCCCTAAAAAAGGTAAGCCCTGAACCCATTGCGTTTGAAGAGTTGGATTTCAACCTAGGAGAACGGTGGATTCCTATGGAAATCTACAGTCATTTCGCCTCTCATTTATTTGATACAGAGGTACAAGTGTCTTATTCCAAAACAATGGATAATTTCGATGTTCAGTGTGCTAGAAAAAACAGCCGTATCTACGACCAATATGCTATAAAATCTGAAAGTAGAACTTATGATGGGATTGCATTACTCAAATATGCCCTCATCAATACTACGCCTAATATTACTAAAAAGATACAAGTTAATAATAAAGAAGTTAAAGTGGCGGATATGGAGGCTATTCAAATGGCTAATCATAAAATTGATGAAATTCGTTCCGCTTTTTCTAATTGGTTATTGGAACAAAGTCCCGCTTTTAAAGAACGCTTAGCAGATAAATACAACCGTATGTTCAATTGTTTTGTTCGCCCCAATTATGATGGTTCGCATCAAGATTTCCCTGGTTTAGACCGTAAAGGTTTAGGCATTGAGGATTTATATAGGAGTCAAAAAGATGCTATTTGGATGATTAAACTCAATGGTGGGGCTATTTGTGACCATGAAGTGGGCGCGGGAAAAACCTTGATTATGTGTTGTGCTGCACAAGAAATGAAACGCTTGGGATTGGCTCACAAACCCATGATTATCGGATTAAAAGCCAATGTTCACGAAATTGCCGAAACCTATAGAAAAGCCTATCCTTTTGCTAAAATATTATACCCAGGAAAGGATGACTTCAAACCCGATAAGCGTTTGCGTATTTTTGGTGATATTAAAAATAATGATTGGGATTGTGTGATTTTAACGCATGACCAATTTAAAATGATACCTCAATCTTACGAAATACAAAAAGAAATTCTTCAGCAAGAATTAGACGATGTGGAAGAAAATCTATGGGCTTTGAAACAACAAGGAGAAGAAATTTCTAGAGGAATGCTCAAAGGCATTATCAAAAGAAAGGAAAATCTAGAGGTTAAGCTGAAAGCTTTAGAACATGATATTAATAATCGAACTGATGACATTGTCGATTTTCAAATGATGGGAATTGATCATTTGTTGGTTGATGAGAGCCATAAGTTTAAAAACCTGATGTTCAATACACGACATGATCGCGTAGCAGGGCTTGGAAATATGCAAGGTAGCCAAAAGGCGATGAATTTATTGTTTGCCATTCGCACCATTCAAAAAAGGTCTGGTAAGGATTTAGGGGCTACTTTTCTCTCGGGTACTACCATCTCTAACTCCTTAACGGAACTTTATTTACTATTCAAATACCTACGTCCCAAAGCACTAGAGAAACAAGGTATTACTTGTTTTGATGCTTGGGCAGCTATCTATGCTCGTAAAACTACTGATTACGAATTTTCAGTGGCGAATAATATTGTACAAAAAGAACGCTTCCGCTATTTTATCAAAGTTCCAGAATTAGCACAATTTTATTCGGAAATCACAGACTATCGAACCGCCAAGGATATCGGTATCGATCGTCCTGAAAAAAATGAGATTTTATACAATATTCCACCTACCCCCGAGCAAGAAGTTTTTATTGAAAAATTAATGAAATTTGCTCAAAATGGAGATGCTTCATTACTAGGAAGAGAACCCCTGTCTCAACGAGAGGAAAAAGCTAAAATGCTAATTGCAACAGATTATGCACGAAAGATGTCATTAGACATGCGATTGGTTGATAGTAAATATGATGACCACCCTGATAATAAAGCCTCTCATTGTGCTAAGAAAATCTATGAATATTACGAAAAATACAAGGCTCAAAAGGGGACGCAGTTTGTGTTTTCAGATTTAGGAACTTACAAACCTAATGAATGGAATCCTTACTCTGAAATTAAACGAAAATTGGTAGAAGATTACGGCATTCCGCCACAAGAGATTCGTTTTATCCAAGAAGCCAAAAACGATAAATTACGAAAAAAGCTCATTGCAGATACCAATGAGGGGAAAATCCGAGTGCTATTTGGTTCTACCGATATGCTCGGTACAGGTGTCAATGCTCAAAAAAGAGCCGTAGCTGTTCATCATCTGGATACGCCCTGGAGACCTAGTGATTTACAACAACGAGATGGTAGAGCCATACGAAAAGGGAATGAAGTGGCTAAATATTTTGCGGATAACAAAGTGGATGTAATCATCTATGCTGTGGAAAAATCTCTGGATTCTTATAAATTCAATCTACTTTTCAATAAACAACTCTTTATCGACCAACTTAAATCCAATAAACTAGGGAAACGAACCATTGATGAAGGGAGTATGGACGAACAGTCTGGAATGAATTTCTCAGAATATGTAGCAATTCTTTCTGGAAATACCGATTTATTGGATAAAGCTAAAGTGGAAAAGAAAATAACCGCTTTGGAGAGTGAACGACAAGCTTTTCTACGAAATAAATCTTCTTCTCGATTTAAGTTGGAAACATTAGTAGAAAATAAAGAAGCTGCAGAGAATAGGTTGATGAGATTAAAAACAGATTGGGATAATTTCAATGCAAGAGCCAAGAAACTGCCCAATGGAGATTTTGTTAATGCTTTGCAATTAGATGGAATATCACAAGGAGCAAGTTTGGAACAATTAGGCGAGAAATTAAATACCTATGCTAAAAAAGCACGAACAGGCGGAGATTATGAGGAAATTGGAAGTTTATACGGCTTTCAAATTCTTGTTAAAACAGAAATTACCCAGAAAGAAGGTTTGGACATTCGTCAAAACCGCTTCTTTATAAAAGGAGAAGGAAGCATCCGCTATACCCATAACAATGGAAAAATGGCTCAAGATCCCAAATTGGCCGCAATGAGCTTTATTAAGGCTTTGGAAAAGATTCCAAACCTTATTAATGATAATGAAAAAGAGCTTAAAAAAATTACTGAAGACTTACCAATACTTCAACAAGTGGTAAATAGTAAATGGAGTAAAGAAAAGGAACTCTCGGAGCTTAAAAATGAACTGGCCTCTATTGAACGGAAAATTCATTTGTCGATAGGTGAAAATACTGACAAATCATTAGATGAAAGCCAAGAAGCACCAAAAATTAAAGACGAAACCGTTCAACCTCCGAAAAAGGAGATAACACCACTTGGTAGAAAGTTTAAGATGTAAAAAAAAAAATCCGACTTTACAAGATGCAAGCAAAGTCGGATTTTAATATTTATTGTTTGATAAGTTTTATTAGCTTATCTATTTGGTTTAGAATCCATTGTTTAAATGGAGAGTGCTCAATATAAATCCCACACTCTTCACAAAATACAGGATAACCATTGAAAGGCATACCTACCTCTTTAGCACAGTCTTTACAAAATTCAGCCATTATCCAATTAACTTTGCTGATACTCTGTATCCCATTCATTACCATCCGTACCCTTTTGACCATCCATTTTAATCAAAAAGTTTTTCGCAGGGAAATAAGGCTTCATATGAATATCTAAGTGTATTTTATCTTTTTGAACAGCGTCTTGTTCAAATCTTCTAACTTCAAAGTTTTCAATTAATTTACCTGGCCCTGTTATACCATCTAAGAAACGAACAATTTGGGACATTATTTCTTTTCTAGTTACAGCAGTAAAGTTTTCAAAAGCTCTTCTATTTAAAAAGTCCATTAAAACTTTTGTTACATAGTCAAAAACACGAACTACGGAATAAGTTTGAAGACCTAAATTATCACCATTGAACAATGTTTTGCCTGAAAAAGCCATCACCTTTCCATATTCATTTACCATAGGAATCAATCCTAAGTTTTCCAAATTGGCAATTTCGCTTTTCTTCAAATCAAATTTTACTCCATCTACTTCGTTAATCCCACCGAATTTCTTACCAGCTGTAACTTGTGACATCAATGTCTTATGAATTTTACCTGCCAAGGCTCCTGATGGCGGAGTGTATAAATCATCTTCTTCCCCGATCTCTTGATATCTACCTCTTCCTACAAGCCAGTTACAAGTCATCAATACATTAGAACGATAGATTTCTCCACCTGTCAAATACGCTTGATCAAACATTTCCATAACATCGTCTGGTTCGTCCAAATGCTCAAAATCAGTAATTAACATAACTTTATTTTCGTGAGCTATTTTAGCCCATTTTTCAACTACCACATTGGAACCTAAATAACCTGGAATTACTAAAAGTCCATAGTTGTCTTTTAAATCTAATCTATCGTATGAATTGGTCAATTCAGCGTGTATAGTATTAATAAATCTCGTATTATCTAAGTCTTTGAGTTGATCTAAGGAAGCGTTGATTACAGTTACATTTTTTACCTTATCTAATTCCGTATTTTTATAGAATAAAGCTACAGTTCTATAATTTTTCTCAAGTTCTCTAGTGACTTCAACTGCATGAGCCAAATTCTTTGTTAGTAACTCTTCTGCTGCTTTTCTTTGATCTTCACAATGAGCAACCATATCTGTAAGCGTATCGCTTTTACTAATTACATCTGCCCAAAGTTCCAAAGTTTTTTTCAGTGTCTGACGCTCCTTAGCTTTATTTTTTTCGCTCAAGAATATCTTTCTTCTGGCTTTTCTGTCAGGATTAAGATTTTGAACATTCTCTATAGAAGTTTCTAATAAATCAAATCCTCCATATCTAGCTAATTGATCTAAGCTTTTCTCTATTGAAACTTGTTCTCTTTGTACCGATTGAGCTTCTTTTATTTGTGATTGTTTATTTTCTGCCATAGGATAAGATTTTAGTGTTGGTTAAGTTCCTCAATAAGATTTTGTAACGACTGTATAAAAGCTTTCTTGGCATCAGGGTCTTCTAATGCTGCTTTTAAAATTTTGTTAGTCTTTAATTGCTTTACAATCTTTTGATACTGATCTTTCTCAGTATTAAGACTAGACAAAAATTCACTCTGATTAGTAATTCCTTTTACTCCAAAGTCCCCTAAATTTTCAAATTTTAAGGTTTCCATCTTTGTAGCACCTTCTGCATCTTCAAAATCAACTTTGAGTTCAGGCTTAAAGTGTTCAAACACTTTCTCAACAGTAGTCAAACCTTCCACTAATTCTGGTTTAATTGGTTCTTCTGCTGTTAATTGCTGGGCAATTATGGTTCTGTTAAATGGAATTTCTGAAATTGATTCGTTTGCGTCCATTGGAACTTCGTTCCCGCCTATTCCTTTATTTGAAATCAAATAATGACTATGGTAAAAATGCATTTGCACATTTTTCTCCCTTTCAAATGTAATATAATTTTATTATACAACCAAATTATTTTTTGTTTTTTGAAAAAAAATACTTATGAGAACCCTGTGTTCAAAATAAATATCCTGAGCTTTTCTTGCATTAGAATACTTGCGTAATCTTTTCCAATTAATTTCTTTTTTTTCATTATAAATAAAATATAGCCAATGAAAAGTTGAGTTGAGCTTTATTTTAACTTAAACTCACCTGTAATAACAAAAGTATTCACTTCATATCTATCATCCAATTTTTCGGTTCTTTTTTTAATTCTTAATTCAGGTTTATGAACCATTTTTATCCCATAAGCCTCTCGAGTAGTTGCTAACCATTTTTTCTTGTAATATAAATCTGATTTGTACATTTTATCGGCAATAATGCTATCGTTTCTGAAATTGTAAGTAATGGTCTGATACCACTCATTATAAGGCGCTCGCTCTTTAGTTAATGTGTATAACTTGCTGCCTCTCAGCTCAAAACTCGCATACGACCATAACTCTATGGGTTCTTTTATTTTAACTAAAGTATCTCCTATAATCTCTATAAAATGATGATTTATGTTAAACTTATTACGGTACATCTCGCCATCATCTGAAAACAAAACCAAGCGAATATCACCATAACTATAATAATAAACTTCATTGATTTTTAAATAAGGATTTTTTAATAACGCTTGGCGTTTTTGCTCTTGTTTATACCAAAAATGGTCATCATAATACCTCGAAAATACCTTTACTGTATCAGGGTCTATACCACGAGATTTTAAATAATTCATAAAAAGAGTATTTTGCCTATCGGGAGTATATTTCTTATTAAAAACTCTACAACTTATTACTAGCAAAGAAACTAAAACTAATAAAATTTTATTTTTCATTCTTTTTAATATTATCTTGTTTTTGTAAATAAACATCTTTTGCTTGTTTTGCATTAAAATACTTGCGGACCCTTTCCCAATCTATTTCATTTTTTTCATTGTAAATAGAATATAACCAATGAAAAGTTGGGTTGGGTTCTAAAACACCTCTTTTTTTATTAAATTTGGTTTTAACAGTAATCTCTCGACTTAGTTTATAATTCCTTAAATCTCTTCTGTAAATATCCATTTTTTCATTATAATCTTTTAATGCCTTATCATATTCTTCATCAGTTAAATAATTTTTTTTCGAAATTTTTTCAGGTTCAATGGGAGGTGGAGGAGGCCACGAAATAGCATTGTGCATATTGTTACTTGGCCAAAAACAGCCATAACCAAATAAACTTATGCTAGCTCCCACAAGTCCCTCATCTGTAGTTACAGAAAAGGTTTCTTGCCCTCTATTCAAAGCCAATTCAAGGAAATTTTGTAGGTCATAGTTTTGCCCATCTATTAAAATATCCTGATTTAGTGGTCGTTTGTTGCTCGATTTTCCATAATATAAATCAAAAGCATACGAAAAGTTCATATCTTTGGCCAATTTTGTTTGTAGATTTAATCCTGCTGACCAATATTGGTCAGAATTTTGCCCAAAAAATAAAGGAGGTTTCCAAACATCATTATAGGAGGCTATTATAAAATTTCCAGCCTTTATAGCACTACCTCCTAGTAATTGATGGCGATGGTTATCATCATAGCTATTATATTCATCTTTTATGACTTTTCCATTATTATCATAATTTTTTGAAACACGACCTGTACTCAATACCCCTGTAACACCTGATGTAAAAGCGTATTCATATGGAACATATACCCCTGTTCCCGTATATTGGTTAAATAAATTTAATGAGAACGGATTTCCAGTTAAAAATCCAAGAGTTACTGAAGGACTTGCGCTAAGTGTTCCTAAATTAGGGCTAAAATCTGATGTTCCAGGAGTTCCTCTATAAAGAGTTGCTGCAACATTTAATCCCGCTGTCACTCCAAAATCTCCTTTTTTAATAACCTCTTTTTGTAACCCTGCATAGAAACTAATTGAGCAAGCAGGCTTTCCGCCATTCCAACTAAGTTTAAACTTTATACCAATATTAGGTAATATTGGATTATCTGGAGGATCTGAAACTTTTAAAATATCAGAATTATCACTGTATCCCCTTCTCGGTTGAAACGATTTTCCAAAAGAATTTTCAAACTTTGTATTGATTTTTTCATTATCAACGCTTTGTTCTTTTGTTAGTTCTTTAGGTGTTTCTAAACAAATATTTAACGGATATATTTCTCCTTCAGGAGTGGTAAGGGTAGCTACTTCTACATTACATGTATTCCCCATACCATCAAAACGCAAAAATTCATACTCAAACATCTCTAATTTAGTAGGTACAAGCACAAAACTATTTATTTTTTTTTGTAAATACTCTTCATAAGCCTTGGCTAACTCTAAGGTTAACTGTATTTTTTTATTATTATCATATTGTATATTTACTAAATTATTTTCAGATACTTTAATCTTTGCTGTATAAGAGTCATATTCAGCCCATTTATCATTCCAAAACTCTTTAACTACTTCTATTTCTGGATTTTCAATCCGGTTATTAGTTATTTTTTGATATAATTCACCTATATAACTTTGATTGATGTTATCAAGTTTTGCAAGTATATCTTGAGCAACATCATAAAAGTGATTATGAAAATATTTACTTTGTAAAATATATTTACTCTTCTCCTCTTCATAACTCGGCACAGGCATTCCATCTGTATCAATACTTTCTACTACATTGACTTGTCCTGAGTCTATAAATTCTATAGGGGCTGTTTCAGGTGGAGTGTTGCCAGGCATTTTACCTGTGGCAATAATCTTCGATTTCTTTATCAATACTTTATTGTCTTGATACTTTATTGTTCCTACATCTTGCCATTCGGTCAATGATAATACTTGAAAACCATCGTTGAATATAAAGTTCGCTGGGCTTTTTTCCAAAACTGTACCGGTGAGTTTTCCTTGCGTGGTAGGAACATCATTCAGTACCTTAAAAGACCCCGTATGGCTTCCCATTTTGATTTTTGCCCCCTGAACAATGAGTAATTGATCTTGGCTGGCCTTGTCTTGTTCTTGGCGTTTTGCTCTGTCTTTTTCTAGTTCTTTTTTTTCTTTGGCAATTTCTATTTGTCTTTCCCTTTGTTCTTTTTGTTCGGGGCTGATATCGCCAATGGCTTTAACAGAAGCTTTTTCCTCTCGTTCTTGGTTAGCTTTTTTTAGCTTTTCCAAGTATTTTTTCCTGTTATTTGTTAAAAACCAAGCCATAATATGAATGTTAATAACAAGGCTCCTTTTTATTAAAAATACAGTGCGGAAAACGAACATCAACACTATCTTTCACAGAATAAACTTTTAGGCTATCTATTTCTCCATTTTTGTTGTAATATTTCCATTGACCTACTTTGTAGTTATTTTTTACCTCTCCTTCTTCTTTAAGATGTCCTTCATTGTAGAAATCTTTCCAATAACCACACCCTTTTTTGAAGATTACAGTATAATTCTCCACAGAATAAAAAACTATATTTCCCTTACTATCATAAAAAATATCCTTTCTACACATAATGCCATTAGAAAAATCACAATATGCTTCATAAGGAAGTCCATTTTTTATTTTAACATCCATTCCTGTAAGATTTTTGTTTATTCTTAATAGTAAAGAAATGTTAGAAACTATCGTATTGTTTTCTTTGTTAAATAGTTTACCTCCTTTTATGTTAAATGATTTTCTTACCTCAGACAAAGGTAACATTTCATTTGAATCGTAATTATCTGGAGTTTTTAAACTATCTAACCTCCAAATAACGTCCGTATATATCTTTGAAAGGGGAGGTTTTTTATTACTACCACAACTATTCCCTAACCATAAAAATACTATTATCAGTGATAATATTTCTGTACTTCTTCTTGCATTATTTTTATTTGCCATTGGGTAAAAGTTTTTTGGTTATTTAAATCATAATCTAAAATATTTTCCGTTGCTTTCTCTTTGAATTTATATCTATTGTTCTTTAAGATAGTGATTTTTTCTTCAAGTGATTTAATAGCATTATTATATTGATCGATGTTTTTATCTAATATCTCCACAGCTTCCCGTTTTTTATTTGGATTTTTATCAAGATAATCACTATACCTACGCAAATATTCATTTTTATTATTTTTTTCTCTTTCTTGTTTTTCTTTATAATTTTTTAGATCATTTTCTGCATTTTGTATTTTTTGCTCAACATTTTGTTCTTCGGGGAAGGTATGGGCTAATCCAATAGTATGACCGATTTCGTGGGCATAAGATGATAAATGATTCAAGTTTGAATTAAATATAATACAATGTTTATTATCCAAAGGAAGCGTATAAGCAGCTCCACCTGAAGAGGTCGTTTTAATAGAGGATAGATATAATAATATTCCTTTACTTTTTGCTATTGAAGGGAACATTTTTCCAAATCTATCATTTATATAGTTCATATACTTACTTGCCTCTACAATTTTTGTAGAACTATTAAACATTCCTTTATATTTTTCTTCTTTTGAGGCATTTTCCAAAGAAATTTTTCTAAATCCCCAATCAAAAGGCTCTCCTGTGTTTTGGTTTATTTCAATAAATTTTACTTGTATCAAGGCTTGGTTGAGGCTTTTTTTATTCAAATAATCTTCAATTACTTGTAAGTTTCCGATCTCTGATAACTTATTATCAATAACATTTTTACCAAAATCACTACTAAGATTTTGGTCTGTTAAATATGATTTTATCACATATATATTCACTGTTAAATCTCTGTAATGTGCATTCCTCATTACATTTACTTTCCCTACGATAGCTCCGTTAGAGGCAACTGCAGTTATCGTTTCATTATTTTGTAGAGGTGCATCGCAATATATAGTAATAACCACTCCATTGAGGCAATCGTCTATATTTAATTTTGAGGGTTCTATTCTCAAAGCTGGATTACTTGTTTCCAAAGAAAACTCTTCTACCTCTGTGCTATTAAATAAGCTATTATCTTGATATTCTTGAGGAGTAGTAACTAATAATTGTACTTCTTTGCCTATTTTCTGCTTATGATTGGGAAACATTATAAGCCAAGGTACATAATAATCTCCGTAAGGCTGTTGGGTTTGGCTATGCTTTAAATCTACTTTAAAAGGAGTGTATATTTTTTTGAGTTCTTCTAAGCCTTCCACACAAAAACCTTGACCGCCTTCATTTATGGGCAAATATTCTTTTCGCATCCAATCAAAACCAAACTCTCCTTGATAATCATAAGGTCTTCTAAAATTAATAATATATTGGGGAGCAGGTTCTTCAAAACTCGGCACAGGTATTCCATCTGTATCAATACTTTCTACTACATTGATTTGCCCTGAGTCGGTAAATTCAATGGGAGCTGTTTCGGGAGGAGTGTTGCCAGGCATTTTACCTGTGGCAATAATCTTCGATTTCTTTATCAATACTTTATTGTCTTGATACTTTATTGTTCCTACATCTTGCCATTCTGTTAATGATAACAACTGAAAACCGTCATTAAAACTGAAATTTGCAGGACTTTTCTCTACAACAGTACCAGTAAGTTTTCCTTGTGTAGTAGGCACATCACTAAGAACCTTAAAACTACCCATATGAGGTCCCATTTTGATTTTAGCACCATTCACAATTAGTAATTGGTCTTCCGTTGCCTTGTCTTCCTCTTTGCGTTTCTCTCTTGCCTCTTCCAGCTTTTTTTCTTCCTTAGCAATTTCTACTTTTCTAGCCCTTTGTTCTTTTTGTTCAGGGCTAATATCGCCAATGGCTTTGATAGACGCTTTTTCCTCTCGTTCTTGGTTAGCTTTTTTTAGCTTTTCCAGATATTTTTTCTTGTTATTTCCTAAAAACCAAGCCATAATATAGAATATTTTGTGTGATGATGCTCTGCTTTAATTTCTAAGTATCCTTCCTCTAAAATCTGCTTTTCGTTATAATAAAATTGCCCTCCCATAGTTTCTGTATGATTACCATTGAAAAACATACCCAGCATATCGTTCTGATGTAGAAACTCTATGAGTTGGTCTTCTTTAGACAATAATTCTGTAATCTTTGCACAATAACTTTTAAGAGCGTACCCTTCGTTATTTTTTAAAATTTCAAGTTCTAGTCGTTGCCAACGCATTTTCAACTCCGACCGATTGAACACTCTGCATATCCGTCTATTTTCATCTGCTCCTAATTCCAAACGATCAAATAAATAAGCAATTTTTTTGAGGATTGCTTGCGTTGAGTTCTCTTGGTTAGAGAATTTGTATTGAGTTGTAAGCACTAAGTATCGGCTAAGTCCGTCTTGTTTTTTATCATATAAAATGCTTACCTTACGAATGGTTTGTAAAGTTTTGGTATAAGTAGGGCTTAGTTTTTTATTGACAATGGTTTCTATACGATAGTGCATGGTTGTAATTTAATATTCCTTTCTTTTTCTGTCAGATGTTGGTTTCATTGGGGGTATTCCAATCACCTTCTCATCGTAATGAGCTGACCAGTGTAAATAATGATTCCTTAATTCCTTTAATAATTTTGTATTTTCAGATTTGTCATTTGTTTTAAATATCCATTTTTCTTTACCATCAAATACATAACCCTCGAGTATTCTCTTTGACTTTATGAGAATAGGATGACCATCTATTAAATATTTCTTATCGACTTCTTTACTTTTAATAAAAATACTCTGCTTTTCTTTATCATCAATAATTTTTTTGAACATTCTATCCATAAACTCTAGTGGAATAAAACTATACGCTTTGCTTAAAATCCTCTTACCTGTTAGATAGTAACCCAAAACACTCCAATCTATCTCTAATTGGTTTCCTTTATACCATCCTTGTTTTATCAAAATATTTATCAATATATCTATAGTTTTCTTAGACACATGCTCTTCTATGGTAACCTTTTCCTTATATTTTTTAGGATGATTGTTATAACTACCTCCTATATCGCTATGTACCCCCGGCAAATCAAATTCTTCCACCTTAGATATTTTAGGCAACCGAGTAAGTGCAAAATTAATACGGTGTTCATCCATAGCTGTAAAATGAACTGCCCGAGCAAATGAACCTATATCATTTAACTTGAGACTTTTCACTGCCCCATCAAAACCTTTACTCAAAGCCCCGTTTATTAAACTTTTATCTTTATCATATGAAGCTACCGTATCATATAGCCCAACGAAACGAACATCCAAACTTAAAGCCTCTAATTCTTCTTTCTTTAGTATTCCTTGAGATAATAAACAATAACCTAAGTATCCTAATTTAGGGTATCTGTTATTCATAAGATATTGAGACTTTTTTACTTCTTCTCCGTCTATATCCAACAATGCTTCTCTCTTCTTTTTTATATATTTTACTTTTTGATAATTATTCCCATAATTAGGGATTGTTCTTTCTTCTTTATAATAAGTAATACTTCCTTTTTTTATGATCTCATTTTTTTTATCATTCCCATTGATTTCATGCAAAAAATTACGGGCTGCTGCTGCTCCACGACTAAAACCAAATACATCTATCGTTAAATAGATTTTCATTGATTTTGTTGATTTTTTTTTATCTCCTACTATAGTATCAATTCTTTTAGCTAATTCCTCACAACCTTTTCTTACCTTTTTTCTGATACCCGCTTTTCCAACCCCAAAGCCTAAACCATCGCTATCATCTTTTTCTTTATCCATAGTACCAATACCTTCTACATAGATAGTGTATTGATTAGGTTCCGTACTAAACGACTGTCGTGCTACATTACTAAAATCATTTGAAAAACTCGTGCTATTCTTTCCTATAGTTTCATAAATCCTTTTCTCATGAGGTGAAGGTTTTTGTCCTTTGCCTTCTTCTATAGCATAATATTTTTTACGAATCATTGTATTAGTTCGGTTATTTGCCGTACCATCAAAAAACACTCCTACTTGTAAGTGAATATCTTCTATAGACTCTTTGAGTGAGCCTGTGTTGTATACAAATGTTCTTGCCATAATTCTATAGTTTAATAAGCCTCAACTTTTGTAGTAGGAATCACGATTTCCTTACCATTCCCTATTAATCTAACTACCATATAGGTATTAGCTTGATTTACTGAAATTACCAAATCTGCTGTAACATCTTCCTCTGCATCTCTAAAAATTTTTTCAAAAGCGGATAGAATAGCCTCCTCTTCAAATTCACAACCACCGCCATAGAAAGTACCTTCTGAAACTTCCCATGAAAATAAAACTTCTTTGGGTATTGCTTGATAAAAAGGTGTATTCATTGGAAAACTATTATAGAATAAATCTAATCTTTCCCCATTTATTAATTTCATGGTAACAGTTTCATTAGAATATAATTTTGTTTCTCCTCTAAACTTAAAAACTAACCGCCATGGGTATTTCTTTCGATAAGTATCCCATAAACCAAAAGGTATAGGCTTGTTTTTATTGGCTTCTATAACTTCTTGAGGGATTACGCTATTATCTTCCATTACCTCTTTTTGATTTTCTTTATCAAATAGCAATTTGTCTTCTTGAGGTAACGCATCTATTTCCTCTTGAGGAATTATAATCTTCCTACCTTGATACCTACCGATCTCTACCTGCTGGGTAGATCCTGCTACCCATACCACTACCACTCCTCCAGGGGCAAAGCCTGCTATAATTTCGTCATAAACTTTATGGCGTATATTCCCATTAGCATCTAACCAATCATAGCCCTCTCTAAAAAGGGCTAACATTTTCAATTTATCTATCTCTGTATCTACCTCATAAAAACAACCTTCTGCATAAGAGAACCATATGGTGTGTAAACGGTCGGGTATTGGTGCCTTATGACTACTCATACCACCTCCACCATAGCCCCAACCATGTTTACCTGTGGTTATACTACTTACTAAACTTCTAAAGTAGCCTGCATTTGTGCTAAAGCCTCCTCTATATACTTCTACGGGATACCCCAGTGGTGCTGCCTTTTTTTCTTCCCATTCAAATTCTTGCTCCATAACTTTTTTATTTTGACATGATATTATATTCGCTATCAGTATAAATAGAACTACTATTTTTTTCATACTCTATTTTTTTATTTTTTTCTTAAAAACACCCCCTACTTGCAAGTCGATATCTTCTATAGGTTCTTTGGGTGCCCCCGCGTTATATACAAATGTTCTTGCCATAATTTAGAATTGTTGTTACATATTATCATAACGAGTTGCTCGGAATACTTCAATTTCTGGTGTAGGAATGACAATCTCTTTCCCATTACTGCCTATTAGCCTTACTATAAAATAGGTATTGGCTTGGTTAACAGATATTACCAAATCTGCTGTAATATCTCTGCTATTATCACTAAATATCTCCTCAAATGCGGATAATATTGTCTCCTCTTCAAATTTGCAATATCCTGCGTAATAGAAACCATCTGGCGCTTTCCATGAGAAAGAAAAACTTCTAGGTACTGCTTGTAAAAAAGGCTTTTCTATTGGAAAATCCTTAGCATATAACTCGAATTTTTCTCCGTTTAAGAATTTATTTTTAATTGCACCTTTTGAATTCAAAACAGATTCTCCTCTAAACTTAAAGACTAAACGCCAAGGGTACTTTTTTCGGTAAGTATCCCAAAGCCCATAGGGAATAGGTTTGTTTTTGTTGACATCAATAACCTCCTGAGGGATAACGCTATTATCTTGCATTACCTCTTTTCGATTTTCCTTGTCAAATAGCAATTTGTATTCTGGGTTTTGCTTTGCCGCTTGAATTTCTTTCTGCGGGATAACAATTTTTTTGCCTTGATACCTCCCGATTTCTACTTGTTGGGTAGCACCTGCCACCCAAACCACCACCACACCCCCAGGGGCAAATCCTGCGGTAATTTGGTCGTAATTATCGGGGCGTATATTGCCATTGGCTCCCATCCAAAGGTATCCCTCCCTAAAAAGAGATAATATTTTGTCTTTGTCAATTGGGGTGTTTACCTCATAGAAACAATCCTCGGCATAGGATAGCCAAATTACGTGCAAGTGGTCGGGCAGGGGATGGTTAGAATGCCCCCAGCCTCCTCCTGTGGCCGTTCCCCAACTTCTATTTCCTGCTGTTATCCCACCCCATAAACTCATAGAGCTACCATTATTAGTATTTATAAACTCGCCTTTATATACTTCTGCGGGATATCCCATAGGGGCTCCTGTATTGGCTTCGTATTCAAATTTTTGCTCCATATTTTTTTTATTTTGACAGGATATTATATTCGTTATCAGTATAAATAGAACTACTATTTTTTTCATCTTATCCTTTATTAACTTTAGCATCTATTTTTCCTAGAACTTGGGCAACTCCTGCACTCTGCATAAGAATATCACCACTTTTCGCTCTATGAGTAGTTTCAGAGGTAGATTCCTCTAAACTTCCTCCAACATCAATGGTCTTATTCCCTTTGACATTTTGCTGATAATCGTTTGAATTAAAAGTATGATTGTTTGTAATTTGTACACTATGGTCATTTCCTACATTAGTACTCATATTATTACCAACCCCTATATTCATATCTTGTCCTGCATTAGTTATTATATTTTTACCCGCACTGATATTTACATTTTCTCCTGCGGTAAAAGTCATATTCTTCGGTGCATTCACATTAATATTTCCTTGTCCGTCCATAAGGTAAGTATTTCCACTGGGGTCTTCTATAAAAACGCTACCATCTGCATCATTTAGAATAATCTTCGTGCCACTTCTCGTATGGATTACCTTTTTATCATTTCCTGCGGTATGATACCCACTTTTACTTTTTCCGTTATAATGGCTACCTATCACATAAGGTCTTTCGGCGTTTTGATTTTCAAAAGATACCATCACTTCCTCATCTATCTCTGGGATAAAATAAAAACCTTTGCCTGAACCACCATGAGGTTGTACCACGCGTATCCAAGGCGAGTACTCATTGGTAGGGCGTTGCCAGATAAACTGTACTCTTACTCGTCCTAAACCTTGTGGGTCGTTGTTATCCTTTACAATAGCGGGTTGGTCTTCACATTTAGCAAAAGCATTCTCATCTACATAAGGCGACACAAAAATATCAGGAATACCTACAAACTCATTCCAATAGGTATCACCATCTAAGTGATGGGTTATCTCCAAAATACGATAAATTTCCATCGCTTTTCCATTAATATCGTACATATCGGCTAAACTCCCTGATTTGAGTAGTGGATTACGACTCTTGCCCTTAACCCACATCATATGTTGTAACTTCTCTTTGTATAACGGAACTTTATAGCGGGCATCACTATCTTCATCACCCATAGTAAAGTTACTTGAATAATGACTACTTTTCTGCGTAAAAGTCTTTTTTGCTAATTGTATCGCCGTACCTAATATAGGATTGTCTTTTGGAGGTGTAAAGGTATTATCGGCATTGTGCGTAAAGACATCTCCAAAGGCTTCATCGTAAACATATTGGGTAAAATTCTGATTCTGTATTTTTAAATCAAAACTAACTTCGGCTAAATCATCGCCTTCACTTAGAGTGATTTGCTTTTGGGCTCGATTACCAAAAATAAGCTGTTTGCCATCGTAATAAAAATATTCCCCTAAACGATTGGCTAAACGAGTCAAAAACGCATAGTCCGATTCGTTATACTGAACCGTATAGTCCAATGAGTTTTTGGTATTTAAACCGCCTATTACTTTTACTTTGGCTTCTGGTGGGTAATTTTTACATACTTCTGCTATAATTTGCTCTACTGTCATTTTCTCAAAACTACGGCTATTCTTCCCATTCTCTAATAATATACTGGGAGCTGATGCCGTAATGTATAAGTCCCCCGTACCGCTATCGCCATTCTTCTTGTTGCTAACGTGGGTAACAATACCTTGAAAACTCTGAATCACCTTCCCATACTGATGGAAGTTTAATAAAAATTGCTCCCCTAAAAGTAAGCGGGATTGACGCATTAAAAATCCATAGAAGTCATCTACCACTTCATCGGATACAATAATGGTAAATTCATCATGTTTTCCTGTGTATTGGTGTATCTCTACCCTAAAATGCTCTCGCTCCAAAAAGGGTTTGCCACCTATATAAAGCGTAGGCATCACCACAGGATTATTCACATCAGCTAAAAAGTCTTGATAAGTCTTGATGTGAAGAGGATGGTCTGGATTATTCAAAGGATTATTAGTCATAGTTTTAGGATTAAAAGGGTTCATTTTTATTTCTTCCAACGCTTCTCATGTACAGTACCATTCAGATCGAATACATGTGTAGAAATGGTCATTTCTATTTGTAAAGGTTCTTTATCTATTGCGTTAAAATGTTCTGAAAAGGCAATACAAAAAGCTTTCTTAAAGTTGATCTCTTGCAATTTGCTCATCGCATCTCTTCGAAAAAAGGTGATTTTTCCATCTTTCGTATGGCTTGGATCTATCATCCAGTCAAAGAACTCGGTACTCCCTTGACTCTCGATACGAAGGTAAATATCGCCACCTTGGGGCAATCCCATAGGCTTTCCTGTTTCACTATAATTTTGTTTGAATTTATATTTGCATTCTAGTACATTGTAGGTAGTACCATCTATTTCGAGTTTGGCTAAAAAAGACATATATTTTTGAATTTAAGTTGAACTTAATTAGTATATTGATATAAAAATAAAGGTAGGCAACCTATTCCAGCCACCTACCTCAAATATTGATACTTTGCTTTTGCTTTAAAAGAAAGCAAAGTTTCGGTCTTAGCAATTATACCCACTCATTTTCATAAGCTCCTGTCCCCATCTCTATCTTTCTTGCTGATAGTGTAAACTGCTCTTTAAGGGGTTGCTTTCCTACAGAGTCAAAAATCTCTTTATGTTTTACGATATAAGCCTCCGTGAATTTCAATTCTTTGAGGGTAGCTTCGCTGTCGCGTTTAAAGAATACAATACTACCATCTTTACGCTCAAAAGAATTGGTCATCCATTCAAAAAAATCTGTTTCACCTGTACTCTCTACTACTAAGTCTATCTTTCCTCCTCGCGTAACTGTAGAGGGTCTACCTGTGGCATCTGTTTCTTGAAATAAACCATAAGACACACTCAATAGATTATATTCTTTACCTGCCACTTTTAATTTTGCTTTAAAAGACATAATGTTCTGATTTTAAAGTTAATTCGTTTTGATTATACCCACTCATTGATATGCTTGGCATTACCCAACTCAATCTCTTTAGCAGAAATCGTGAAAACCTCCGTTAACGGCGTATCACTTGACGCATCAAACTCCTCCTTGTATTTCACAATATAAGCCTCTTTGAACTTCAACTCCTTTAAGGTAGCTTCGCTATCTCTTTTTAGAAAAACAATGCTTCCGTCTTTACGCTCAAAAGAATTGGTCATCCATTCGAAAAGGTCTGTTTCTCCTGTTCCTTCCACCGTGATATTTACTTTCCCTCCTCTTGTTACTGATGATGGTCTACCTGTGGCATCCGTTTCTTGTAACATTCCGAAATCTATGGCAAGGATATTTCTCTCCTTACCAGCTACTTTGAATTTTGCTTTAAATGACATAATAAATATATTTAAAAATTAAACAATAATATAACCAATTATGGGATGTAAATAAATCTATCTGTAATCAAAACCTCAAACTTCGCTTGTAATAAATTCTTTCTATCAGGATTTCAATAAGATACACTTATAGGTTCATCTTGTCCTCCAAAGTTAAATCCTATTTTTCAAATATCCAATTTTTTTCAAAGAAATTTAATGAAAAACAATGAATTTATTTTTATATCATTGTAAATCATAAACATAAAAACAAATAAATTCAGTTGATTTTCTTAAAATACCCTACTTCTAAATTACAAATATACGATAGGGATAGACATTGGCTGAATTGTTTTTTAATTGAATGAGAAAACTATCACATAGGTATTTCCACTCTGAATTACTAATCTGATTGGTAGTGTTCTTCGTGATATATAAATCCAAAGTTCTACTAAAACCGTTTTTGATACCTACTTCTTTTTGCGTTCCCTTTTTGATTTCTATTTGGGTAATGGTATTTTTAAAATGTTTCCAAGCAAAAACTTCAATATCGGCTTCAGTAACAATACGACCTCTTGATAGCATCGTATATCTATATTCAAGTATTCGCTCTTCTGGGGATAAACTTTTTCTTCCTCCAAAGGAAGGCAATAACATTATGGCATTTCCAGTAGGGGTTGCTTTATCAGAGGAAGACACTTTTAGTACCGACCCAGCTTTAATAGCATTGGCTTGCTCGGCATAAGTATGCCAATAAGAAATATGACAGTTGATGTCTATCTCTCTATTATTAGCTCCTGATATAACAAGATAGGGATTGTCAGAAACCGTAATATTTTGCTCTTTAATAGTCTGCTCCAAAGAGGCCAAATTTTGCTGAATGTGATGAAGCTCCTGAACATTAGACTGATTGATGACTGAAGAAAATGCTGCGGTTTCATCTTTAATTAACTCTAAAACATAATTTAGCAATTCTAAGGCATTTCGGCTATCAAATCGAGAAACTCCATTTCTTCTAAGCACAGCGGTAATATCATTAGCTCCATTTGATTCTTTTCTCGTATCTAAGCGATTTCCAAAGTCATCTTTCACATAGTCCAACCCTAAAAATACACCTTCTCCTACAATCGGAAATAAGTTAAAGCTACCTTTGATTCGTTTGGTTACTTCGGTATGAATATTGTTGATTACAGGGACACAATTAATGGCTACTCGGACATTTTGGAGTATCTCCGGAGCAATTATTTCTGAAAATTCAAACTTTATCCAAGCTATATTTTCTTCATTAGCAATTTCTGTTTGTGTAAAATATTGGGTAAATAATTCCTTTTCTACGAGGTTTATTTTTTCTTGTCCCTCTTGAGACTGAGCCTCTATATCGGTCTTAAGTATTCCTTTTATTGTATAAAAATAAGGTTCAAAATGCTGATTTACTTCATTATAAAGGGTTTTAACCTCATTGTAATTATCTTTCATTATCCCAGAAATATTCAAATTCTGAGGAATATTGTATCCTCGATAAAGCCTATAATCTTTACCATTAAAGATAACTTTCACTTGTTTGAGGTAATGATAAAATAACTCTTTTTGATATTCGTTATTGATAGTGATATAAAGTAATAAATCTTCGATGGTTTGAGCGTCAGAAACATCAAGCCCACCCCACATCACCCCTGATGGCAAAGGAATATTGGCTTGCGATACTATATCTTCAAAAAAGAAACTTTCTTGTTTCAGCATCTTATTACCATAAGCGATATATCTTAACCGAGCGGTAGTAAGTTTTGCCTCTATGGTTGGGCTAAAATCGACAAGTCTTACGGTAGAACTTGCAGGGTCATAGATATTTTGCTGTTGATATTCGGCTCTGAATTTATTGTAGAAACTTATAGGCTGATTATTTTTCAAAGCATCTATTTGTAGCAGTGTTCTTGCTGGCACTACGCCTGTAACCTCTTCCGGAAAAAGCACTTCTAAAATTCGTTCCATAATCCTAGAACGAGAATTTTCTAACTCATAATCCAGCTTTTCAAGTTCAGAGGCAAGTGCCGACAAAAGTAAATTCACAATGGGATCAAAAGCGTGTTCTGATACGAGTTCGTTGTATCCCCAAATCTTTGCTGCTCTCCTTAATATCCTGTCTTTTATATGGTCTTTACTCATAGGTAGGTGCTTTTAAATTCTGATAAATTAGTAGGATAGAGGACCTACATAAAATGAAGTGGTATAAATGAGCTCTCTATTCGTCTCTCTAACTAGCCCTTTTAAGGATAAAACAATTTTCTTTTTAACACGACTTTCTTTACGACTTCCAAAGCTCTCTTGGTTGATCCTTAAATCAATATTTTGTAAAAATAATCTTTTCTCATGTGTTTTTATTGATTGAAAAACGGAGTCACATATAAATTGTTTCAATTCATTATCACTTTTTAATAAGTCGAAGTCCATCTCCCACAATTCACACCCATAGGTGTGATCAAATTTACATTCTCCAAGCGTGGTGGTAATCAACACAAAAAGATGCTGCCTTATAGAGTCTTCCAAAGGGATCTGAACTAAATCTTTCCTCTGCTTTAAAGCATCAAAATCTATGGGTAATTTATAATACGCTCCACTCATAACATTATTTTTATAGGTAAATTCGCTTTTCTAATTTACCATTATTAGAATATTTAAATTTTTTAGCAACTTTTGCTCTTTGCACCAATGTTAATTCAACTTTGGGAGTGAGCTTCAACATTTTTTCTCTGTAAGAAATATCACCAATAAACTTTTGTCCTTGGGCTTTATCAATTACCATAAAATGGTAGTCTGATTTCGATGTTTTAATGACTGGTAAAACTCCCGCAAAGAGAAATAAGTGCTGGTCATTATGGTAAAAATCATAAGCTAATGTATTCTCTGACTTACTTCTATAACGGTGTAAGGTAAATTTATTTAGCATATCTTTTTGAGGCTCAAACGCAATATTCTCATATAATAAATGCTGGGTATCAAAAAAACGAATACCTAAAAATGACCAAAAACTTTTCTTTACCTTTTTCTCCGAGAATTGTAATATATCTCTCGTTACTTCATACACACTTATTTCCTTTGTTTTATCATCTGTAAGTGTCAATTTATAAGTCGGAATTTCAATAACTGTATCATTGATTTGAATTTTAGCAACACCTACCTCTGTATCTGAAATGGTAATTTTAATACAATGCCTATACAGAGAGTTATCATTTCTTACAATAACTCGTTCTTCTCCCATAGTGTCTTTATTAAGTCCTAACGGGTTTTGGTATCCTTTAATTCCTAAGTTTAATTCCGGTAGTGGCATATTTATCTTTTATAGCGGTATTGTTTCAAGCAATGTATATTTTTCTTTATTTGTAAATCCTGTATATCACTCACAAAAAAATCATAATTTTTTTCATAGCTAAATAATTCTATTTTTGCGATATTCTTTTCGGTAAGATATTTTCTCATTTTACTTGACATTCTTGTAGCAAAAATTCCTTCACAATTGATAGGATATTCATTTTTTAAAGTTAGAATCTCACCATTTGTAAAATGTATATCTATGATTTTTCCTTCCTTAAAGCATACTGAAGGAGTTAAAACATCTAAATAGAAGTAAAGTTGTCCGCCTCTCTTGCCTATATGAAGCACCGCATAAGTATACTCAGTATTTTCTGCTCGAAGATAAATGGGATTTACTGTAGCGTATCGTCTTCCCTTTAGCTTCTCCCTCGGTTGAAATACCTCACAATCAGCTTTTAAATGTTGTGGAAAAACAGTATCTTGTAAAGTTTCTTGAGCAAATGCTGAACTTCCGATTAGACAACAAAAAACAAGTGGTAATATCTGTTTCATAATTTAATTTTTTATTACTGCACTTGGTATAATTGTTTACATACCTCTAAGTCTATTTTAATTTTATCATACTCTTCTTTCAATTTTTTATTAATAGTACTAAGACTGTCCATTGTCTTTTGTTCTATTGATAACTGTTTAATCTGTTTTTTGGCATCAATTAATTGTTTATAGGCAATAATGGTATTATTATACATATTTTTATTTTTCAGTGTATCTTTGGGTAATTGTTTATACATATCAGCTAGTATTGACAAAGCTAATTTTTCGTTAAAAAAATCATCCTTATATCCCGAGGTGCCAAGGGAGTCCACCGCTGCTTTAACTTTCTCTAATTGATACGAAAAGTTATCCTGCGTTTGCATTTCTTTTTCTATACGCTGGTTTTCATGTTTTAGAAGAGCATTTTCTTTAAAAGGAAAATAAATATTAAAAGTAATGGCCGCAATCAAAATAGCTACTGATGCAACAAAAAATAGAATAAAAAATAGGAACGCTTTTCTTCTTTTATCTCTATTAAGTATTTCCATAATAAAATGATATTTAGTTTTACAATAAATTTTTAGTCTGCTAAGAAAGTTCTACTTCGCTTAGGCTGAATAACCGCTTCGTTTTCATCTGTAACTTCCGAAACGAATATACTACCGTCTTTTTTCTTACCAATATAATCTAAACGGCTCAACATAGAAAACAGCTCTTCTAAGGTACGCATGAAATTTTTAATTCTAAAAATTGTGGCATCCATCTGATTATGGTCATAATCTACATTGATTACTTGTGTAAATAAAGATTCAAATTCTCCCTGTGTAACATTACACCATTGGGCAAAGTAATTGAGCAACTCTTCTTTACCTACCCCTGAACGAGTATCTGTAAAGTTTTTAAGTATTCTGGCTAACGAAATTACAGACAACAACATGTGTACCGGCGGCATATAAGGAGACAAACATCTAAAACGGTTAATCTCAGAACCCAAATAATTGAGCAACTTATCCGTTAAAGCCTCCATCATTTCTACTAAAATTCCACTTTGCTTTTTCGAATGAATTTTTTGTTCAATTTGAACTCCATACAATTCCATCTGACCATAAAACCTATCTATTTCATTATATAAATCGGTTAATTTCGGATGAGAAGATACACTAACACAGGGCGGAATGTAAGCCTCATCTATTCTTGATTGGGCATTGCTAACTAAAATTTTCCCAATAGTTAAATAATTATTACCTAAGCTAAAAGACTGTTGTAACTCTTTTTCATTGATAAGTAATAATGAATATTGTGGTTGTGTATAAGGGTATCTAGGTGGCATTTCTTCAGGATCGGGTTCTCCGCAAGGAATTCGATCGTACGGATTTACTGATATACAAGCCATTAAAGTAGCTTCTTCTCCTTCTCTTAACTCCTTTACAACTTCTGGGTATGCTAATGACACCTTTAATGATTGCGAGGATTCATCTATACATATCCGTGTACCATTAGGGGTTATGGCTTGACATTGTTCTACCTTTACTCTTAAAAGTTTGTGGCTATCAATCACTAAGTTCATCTTCAGTGAATTCGTCATAGGTAAAAGTCCATAGTTAATCATGGAAGTATGAACGCCAGTACTATCTATAACGCTCTCACTTATAAAATTTTGCATCTCAACAAAATGTGATTTATTAATTTTCATCCCATCAGTCCAATGGACAGGATAATGCTTTATGCTAGTATTCATAATCTTCTTTTTCTAAAAGTTATTTACTCTATCGTTGTCTTTATCTTTATTGTATTCAAAATCGGCATCTTCGTATTCCGAGTTAAAAGAATTTTTTTCGTCAATCATATGTTCAGAACGCACACAAAAAATAACACTATTCTCTTCAATTCCATTCATATATAGCGTGTATCTTGGGTCAATATATTGTGTGGCTTTGTACCATTTAGGTTGTTTAAAAAATACCCATTCGTATAGATTACCATTTTCATTTTTAATTTCAATTTGCTCCGTAGGATGTCTTTCGTTGTAGTCCAATACAAAATTGAAAAAGAGTCTTCCAAAGTCAATTCGTGTGGGTCCCTTAACACGATAAGTGCTCAATTTTCTCGAATCTTCACTTCTGCCTATTAGAAAAGTAAAAACCACCAAATCTCGCATTTCTTCATCACTCACTCCTGCCAATTCTCGATAGTTTTCGGGAAACTGCCATGTTAAGTAAACCTTTGGTGGAATTTTCATTGCCCTATTAAAAGTATCATTAACAAATGTCGGTACAAAAAATAGAATGTAATGCCCTAACATGAGATAAACATATTGACTTCCATTAAAAAATGAATATATAAGAAAAAATGGTATAATACCATAGAATGTCACCAATAAAGCAAATAGATACTCCATAGGGGACTTCTCCTGCTCAAACTTATTAAAGAAATTATGATACACATAGCAGTGAATGCTTCCTATCACCAATGAAAACACTTGATAGAAAATAAACTCATACATCAAATGTTCTGAAAATAACTTATTGTACCCCAAAAAAGCAACCATTGCATATACAATTACGATGAGAAATAAGTAAATGTATATATTAGTTTTATACTTTTTATACTCGGGTATCTTCTTTGAAAAAATAAGCGTAAGTGCAACAACTGCCACAATCAGCAATAGTAATACAACCAAAAGTTGTGGATCAATTAAATTCACAAAGTATTCTTTTATTCTATTCATAGGTATGTATTATAGCCCAAAACGGGGAATTGTTCATTGGATAAATTAAACTCTTTTTGATGTTCGGCTAATTTTATTTTTATTTGAACTTCAACTTCCAAGGGATAAAAATATTGACAAAACAAGGAAACAAAAGATTCCAAAGCCTGACCTTGAAGATAGTTTCTAAAATCTGTATTTTTTAGTGGACCGATATTTAACCGCAAATGTTTGGAGTAATCTTGATAAAGACTCCCGATGATACTATCCACTCCTAATGTGAAATTGCCTAATGAAACTCTTTCTTCTTTATCCTCGTATAAAGCAAACTCGTGTTCTTCAATTTCAACTTTTTCATCTAAAATAATAGACAAAATTTCTGTCGCTAAATTGATGTCCCCAACCACACGATGGGTATAGGGTAAAAATCGTATAAATTTTGATACTAATTCATAGGGAAGTTCCTCTGAAAGTTTCCAAAAATTATAAAATAATCGTGAGTCCAATCGATGAGCAATTTCATGAAATAACTCCTGTTCAAACATTTCTGTATCTACTCGAAAATGAAAAAACTCATTTTCAAAAGGAGAAAAGAAACTCCTTGCCGACTTCTGTTCTTGTTTTTGCTTTTTATACTCATCAATCATCGCTTCCGCACCCTTATCAAATATATGTTCGTGCGGTGCGTGGGTATAGCTCTGTGGAAGCATATCGTATAAGCTATCACGAGAAAGGTCGATGGATACCATTTGCAAACTATCATAATGATAATCTATAATGTTTGCCTCTAAAATATCATACCGATAAGCTCTTGAAAACTGCCCCTGATGATTGACAATGTACTGCTGATTTGAAATCACGCCATTGCGCAACATATCCACAACAACTGATTCTGCTTTAATGTCGTTGGGAAGTGTATTAAGCTCTTTTATTAATTGTGGCAAATGAGCATCCATTTTATTTTTTATTTTTAAGCCTACCGGCGGCTATATATCTTAACTGAAAATACGAGTCACTAAAATCATAGATATTCAATCCTTTATTTGTACAGGCTAAAATTCTATTATTCCCTAAATAGAGTCCTACATCTGAAATCGGATGAAATTTATCATATCTAAAAAATAAGATATCTCCTTCCTTCAAAAAATTTCGTCCTGTAAATAGTTGAATAGATTTTGATCTAAAAATCCCATCGGCAGTTTTAGGAAATGTTGTATCGTAAACTTCACTGAAAAGGGCTTGAATGAAATAGGAAGCATCTACCCCTACTTGCTTCTCCAATGCTTTCTTTTGATAAGGTGTACCTAACCAATCATCTATATAAGCATATAACTTATAATTCGTAATTTCTTTAGGGTAAACTTTTAGAATTATGGAATATTTTTCTTTTAAAAATAATTCTTCGTCTGATAAGTTTTCCAAGTTTTCATCTACTTTAGCATACTGAGCATCTACTTTGTTTCTTTGCTCTATGATGGATTGATAAAGGGCATCATTGGGGTAATGAAACGGCAACTCCTTGAGAAACTTCGTCGAATTACAAGCTCCCAATAATAGAGATAAGGTTGAAACTAAACCGACTATAATTACTTTATTTTTCATCGTGAAATTTTATACTTTTTTCCAAACCAAATCCTCCTCATTCCAATCCACTTCTATACAATCTCCTTCGGAAAATATACCCGACACGATTTTCCTTGCCAAAGGTCTTCTCAAACGACTTCTAATGACCCCTTTCAAAGGTCTTGCTCCATAAGTGCTATCATAGCCTAATAAAGTCAATTGTTCCTTTGCTTTATCACTAATATTTAACGAAATCCCTAAATTCTCAACCAAATCCAACAACTCTTTTTTAAGATGTATCTCAAATATTTTAAGCGCATTTTCTTTAGTAATTGGAGCAAATGGTATGGTTTCCGTTAATCTTCCTAAAAATTCAGGACGGAAGTAATGACTCATTTTCTGTAACAAATCAGATGATGTTGGGATATTGCCTTGTTCAAAAGATTTTACAATAAACTCCGAACCTATATTAGAGGTAAACAAAATAATCGCATTCGAAAAATCACCCTCTTTGCCCAATCGGTCGTGTAATTTACCTTCGTCCATTATTTGAAGAAACACATCAAAAACTGATGCGTGTGCTTTTTCTATTTCATCAAATAAAACAATGGAATAAGGTTTTTGTCTAATTTTATTAACCAATAATCCTCCTTCTTCATACCCCACATAGCCTGGAGGTGCTCCATAAAGTAAGGCTGCGGCGTGTTCCTCTTTAAATTCGGACATATCAAATCGAATAATTGCATTTTCATCTTGAAATAAAAAGGAAGCTAAAGATTTTGCTAATTCTGTTTTCCCCGTTCCTGTAGGTCCCAAGAAAAAGAAAGAACCTATGGGCTGACCTGCTTTACTCAAACCTGAGCGATTTTCAAGAACAGCCTCCGTAACAATGGATATGGCGTGGTCTTGACCTACCACTCTTTTTGCTAAAGTAGCCTCCATATTTGATAAGCGTTCTTTTTCATCTTCTTGGAGCTTTCCCAAAGGAATATTCGTTTTCTGAGAAACCACCAATGCTAAATCCCAATCTGTAATGTGGGTTCGCTTTTCCTTAGCAACGGATTCGCATTGCTCTAGATGTTTTTCTAATTCTTTAATAGATTCTTCAGTATCTGATAGTTCTGAAAATTCAATACCATCTTTATCTTTTGTAAGGTATTTTGTCTTTTGCACTAAATCCCTTTTAAGCCACTCTATTTCCTTATGAGCCTTTTCATTATCTTCGGACAAAAGATTTTTAATTGTTTCTATACGCTTATATAAACTCTGCTTTTCTTTCAGAAAAATCTCGCCAGAACTTTTAGCAACAGACATCGTATGGTCAATTAAGTCTAATGCCGATGCAGGAAGACTTTTTTCCTTCATATATCTTTTTGAAAGACGAATGGAATCCCATAAAACATTATCTTCAGCTTTTATATTATGATGATTTTCATAAACTTGCATTACTTCTTTCAAGATCCTAAATTGAGTATCTTCATCTATCTCTTCAATGTTTATAATTTCAAACATTCCCGCTAATGATGCTTCTTTTTCAATCTTCTTAGTATACTCCGCAATATTCGATGTGGCAATTACTCGTAACCCCTTTGCCAACTCTCCTTTTAATAGATTTGCGACGCCAGAGTCAGAATGGCTACTTAGTAAGGTATGTAATTCCTCTATAATCAATACCGATTTAGGTATGACTCTCAACTCTTGGGCGATATTTTTTAATCGGTCTTCAATCTCCCCTTTATAAGACGCCCCAGCTACTAAAGCACTCATATCTAATTCATAAATAGAAATATCCATCAACCAATCTGGAACTTCTTTAGCTCTTACTCTATCAATAAAACTTTTTATAATTGCTGTTTTTCCAACCCCCGAATCACCAATTAATAAAATATTGGGTTTGCTAAACCTTGACAGTATTTCAACTATTTGTTGTGTTTCAGCAGCCCTTCCAACTATAGCATAATGATGCTTGCTATTTTCTTTTAATTTATCTATGCAGTATTTATCTACGAATTTAGAAGAAGTCTTCTTCTTTGGTGTATAATCGGTATTACTATTGATGGTTTGATGAGATTCCTGAAGTAATTCCGAACGACTTACCGGATAACTTTTCATTTGCTCAAAACTAAATGCTACACCAGGAGTACTAATAGAAACAGCAAGAGAAAAAAGAGTGATTTCATCTTCCCCTAAATGACGAGCTATGTCATTGGCTTCATCAAAGATAATGTCAATAATTTCGCTGGGCTCAGGTTCGATGGATTGTGTTTTTTTAGGTTCATCCTCTATACGAACTTCTGCCCATTCTTCCAAGTAAAAAACATCGACACCCAAACTTTCTAATTTCTTTAATAAAGATAAATCTCTATTTAATAAGGCTTTCAATAAGTGAGAGCCTGTGAAAAATACATGATTATTTTCTTTAGCTATTTTTTGAGCAATATTTAGAGCTTGCTGTACTTCTGTGCTATAGGGTAATGACTTTTTCATAACTTATGTATTTAAAGCTACCAATAGAAAAATATAAACTTTTCTTTGTAATGAATATTGATATTTTGTATACAATGATTCGTATCTTTATCTAATCGAAGCGTTTTTATTTTTATCTTTTTTCCAGCTATAGCCTGACAGAATTGTTCGAACGGAATTATTTTGTTATCATTGACAACCACAGGTAACGAATAATTGCCACATAGATACTCTTTAAAATCTTCTTTTGTCTTCTCCTCGCTCGCTACTTTGTTTAACATCAGCTTGAATTGCTCGTTTGAGATATCCAGAATCTCCTTTATTGTAGGATTTTTTGTTTCGGCAGTGTTACTTTTAGGGGCTACGGGAATATTGCTTAACATATCTACCAAAGGGTCTTTTTGTGCTTCTCCCATAGGTAGTGAAAATGATTCGTGGGGCTTTTCAAATTCGTAAGTTTTAATATCTATAGGTTGTTTTGCTATAATTCTTTTGGGAGCCACATAAATATCCTTTGTAGCAATATGCTCAACATCTCCATTTACCATTAAAGAAATCTTCTTTTTCCCCTCCTTTTTGAATGTATAATAAACCGTTTGCCCCAATGCATCTGTTGAATATGTTTCACCAAAGCTCCATTCAAATGATATGCCTCCTTCTTTTTCAGCATGAAAACGAACACGCTCTCCTACAAATACCACATCAGGCGCATCAATATTGGCTAAATAACCAACAGACTGACTTACAGAACTAATGGATATCGTTTTTTGATGCTGACAACTACCGTTTATAGTCAATGTTACGATATATTCACCAGGTTTGGTATATCTGTGGAAAGTATGACGGCGAATGTCTGTGGCTGAACCATCTCCAAAATCCCATTTCCAAGTTTGGGCTCCAGAGGTGTTATCATAAAACTCAACTACTTGATTCACTGACCAATCTTCTGAGTGGATAAAATAGTTTGCTTTTTCACAGTCTACATGGCGATAGTATTGTATTGTTAAAAAGATAATTCCAATGAGTAAAAAACAACCAAATGTCCAATATATTTTGGAATCAAATTTTGGAAAAGAAAGAAATTTAACCTTTTTCATACCATCATTTTATTTGAAAAAAGCACCCTGATTAATTAAGTTATTCAGAAACGCAAGTTAAAGAAAAGCAATGAAGTATGCAAGTTTTTTTTATTTTTTTACAATCAAGAGGTCTGTTATAGACAATCCGTCTAAAACATTTTATAATTGATTTTTTTTATTTTCTTTCTATTCAAATGTTGATATATTTAATCTTTTTAAGCATTATATAAGTTTAAAGAGGATATCCCTCTTCAGATGTCCTCTTTTGGTTTATGCTTTCTTATATTGAAGTAACATATAAGTGTATTATTCATCCTCTTTCTCAATCAAATGCTGTAAGTCTGGGTCATTAGCAATTCGTTCCATTTCACTTTCTACAAGGTTTACAATATCGGTTTTGATTTGCTTGTAGTTTGCCTCTACCTGCTGTTTCATTTCTTCATCACTTAGGGATAAAATATCAGGTATTTTTTTATAAGCTTTGGTTTCTTTAGCGACCTTTTCGTTGTCTACTACAATTTGAGCATGGAATATCTTTTGGTCGATACGCTGGTCAAAGTTATCCGATACCGAACCGACAAACATCCCTTGCGTAAGGTTGGATATTTTACTCGGTGGTATCAAACTATCCATTTGCGTGCTAATCGAAGTCGATTTATCACTTCGATTGATGGTCATACTCTGGCGTTTTTGTAATACCTTTCCGAAACGCTCGGACAAGGTTTTCGCTGTTTCACCCACAACTTGTCCGCTAAAAATATTACCTACCGTATTTTGGATTACCTTACTCTCTTTATCCCCATAATCCCTTGTTAGTTGTGAAAAATCTTGAAAACCTAAACAAACGGCTACTTTGTTACTCCTTGCGGTGGCAATTAGGTTATCTAGTCCACGAAAATAAATCGTAGGCAGCTCATCAATGATTACAGACGATTTTAACTGCCCTTTTTTATTGATAAGTTTTACAATCCTGGAATTGTATAAACCTAAGGCTGCCGAATAGATATTTTGTCTATCGGGATTATTACCAACACAAAGAATTTTAGGCTCTTTTGGGTTGTTAATGTCTAATGAAAAATCATCACCTGTCATTACCCAGTATAATTGCGGTGAAATCATTCTTGATAAAGGGATTTTTGCACTCGCTATCTGTCCTTGTAACTGGTCTTGGGCTCCGCCTTGCCAAGCGTCCATAAAAGGTGATAAATAGTTTTCCAATTCGGTATAGGAAGTTAAAATCGTAAAGATGTCTGCATAGGGTTTGTTTAATAGTTCAATGGCGTGTGGAAAGGTGCAATACTTGCCATTTTCATAGATTTTCAAAAACCAAATAATAGCCGCTAATAAAATAATAGGCGATTCCACAAAGAAATCCCCCTGTTTCTGTATCCAAGTTCGGTTAAGGTTGAGCATAATCGTATAAGCACTCTCGTACGCATCGGATATATCTGTCATAAATTGGGGATTGATGGGATTACAGCGGTGGCTCTTACGAGGGTCATCGAAGTTTATCACATAGAATTGCGGTTTAACTTCGTATTTATCTAAATGTTTTAATAAATGGTTATAAGCAATCGTAGAAAGGTCATCAAATTTAAAATCGTAGATATACATTGAAAAACCTTTTTCAATTTGTTGCTTGATATAATTGTTTACAATGGCATACGATTTACCCGAACCAGGTGTTCCCAAAACAATAGTTGCACGAAAAGGGTTGATTACATTGATCCAGCCCTCGTTCCATTGTTGGTTGTAATAAAATTTTGTGGGTAGATTTACCGAAAACTCATTTTCCATGAGTTGTGTTTCTTGCATAAAGGATTCGTTCTCGATATTGAAAACATCTTCCATAAGGTTGCTTTTCAATAATCGGCTCATCCAAGCTCCAGCCATAAGTAGGGCTATAAATCCAGCGGAAGTAGTCAATATATAGAGTATGGCTCGAACGCTAAAAGACAGAGGCAAATTCAAAATCCAAAAATTACCAAAGAATAGCAATATACCACACGCCAAAGCAATATGAATTTGTCGCCAAGTGATTTTTTCATTTTTTACGCCTTTTGTCCCCAAACAACTCAATGCCAATAATACAACTGCAAAGATTTTCGTGTACAATTGGTGATTGAATAGTCCGGGGTGGCGTTGGAAATTCTGTAATACCTTATTGACAATACTTAATGTCCAGCCTTGCCGTTCAAAAAAGCCATAACAATACCAATAGAGGTGCATTAGCACCACAATAACACTTACGGCACGCATCATCTGCATTATTTTTGCCAAGCCTCTTAAATCGTCTTCGTTTTGCATTTTTATATAGATTTTAAAGATTAAAAAATGATTGATTGAAAAATTATTTTTTTCGTTTTTTAACTTTCTTTTTCTTACGCCTCATTCGATGGATAAAGGCTTCTTCTTCGTAATCAACTCCCTGATTTTCGGGTAAAAGACTGAATAAAGTCTTAATCGTTAGGTAATCGTATTCATACTCGTAATAGGTGGTTTCTTGGAAATTGTTATCATTTGAGTTTTTCAATTCTTCAGGATAACTAAATTGACTTTGTTCTGTGGTCTGTTCTGTAATTTGTTGGTCATTCTGTCCAGCAAAATATTGATGAAAAAAGTTTGCTGAAAAGTCTTTACCCAATCGTGAACCATTCCAGACGCAACGGGTATTGTGGTTGATAAAGGTTACACCATATAATCTACCTTGGTCGTTCTCACGGAAAACAACCGATATTTTATGTGGTACCAAAGCCTTTCTAAATTCTGCCTTGCTTTGGGTTGTTTTTAAAGCGTTTTTAATATGCTGTTTAAGCGTTGATTTATCCTGTTTCTTTAAGTGAGGCTTGTGCTTTTCCATTTGCTTTTCTAATGATGGAAGTCCCGCCTTTTTACCAAACAAAGAAGACTTAAAGGGATTACTCGCTTTTTCGCCGTTTTCGTCTAAAGCAAAATACACCAATCCTCTCCGATGTTCTCTGTGTAATTCGCCCTCCACTTTTTCTGTACCAATATTCAACAGCTTGAGCAAGGCGGTGTATTCTCCCAAACTTTGAAACTGATAATATTGATGTATATAACGAACAATAGAAGCCAACTGACTTTTGATATCTGCCTTGCGATAATCCACAGGTTGAAATAAGACTTTGTCTTCTCCCTCCTTTTTATCTAAGGCGGATTGCAACCCAAACTTTTCTTCTAATGCACGACACACTCGCATTGATTTTCGTTTCTCAAAAGCATCATTGATTTTTTTGCCTTGTTCATCTACGCAAACAGAAACAATATGAATATGCGTTCGCTCAATATCCGAATGTTTAAATACCACAAAAGGTTGATTTCCATATCCCATTTCCTGCATATACTCGGCAGCGATTTCTTTGAAATCATTGTCTGAAACTTCATCTTTGGGGTCGGGATTGATAGAAATATGCAGGATTGGTTTTTCGGTTCTTTGGTTGGCTATCAAATAAGGTTCAAACGAACGAGCCAAAACAGAAGTGTCCCATTGGCCATCCAAAGGATGTATCATATGATGCGTGTGTAAGATGTTACCATTATCATCTTCTACCTTTTCATAATTGTATAAAAGCACTCCTAAAAGATTACTCCCTCGTCCAATTTTTGCCACCATATCACTCAGTTTTTTAAGTGTTTTTGTTCAAAGTTTTGTGTAATCTGTTTGATTTCTTCACTTAAAGCCACTAACTTTTTGGTCTGTTCTTCGAGTTTAAAAAGGTATGCCCCTGCCTTTTTTTCCGAAAAATGACGGTAAAGTATTTTGACTATTTGATTATAATTGACGGCTATTTTTCTAAATTGAGCGTTTAATTCGGTGAGTTTGGTATAAAAATCAATCGCTGTTTTATCAATTTTTACCGTTTTAATTTCTTTATTGAATAAAACTGAAGTGATAAAATGTGATTTTACCTTCAAGCCTGATTGCTCAAATAAGGCTAAAAATTTTGCATTTTCTTCCTCATTCAATCGAAATACATAGCGATGCTTACGAGGATTTAATTTCTCTGGGCGACCGCCTTGTGGTAGTTGCTTATTATCTTTTTCCATTTTATATCTGGTTTTAGTATCAAAAAAATCCGACTTCGGAGGAATTTTAGCCTCCTGCAAGGACAAGTTGGTTTTGAGTGCCGTAAAAGGTTTTCGGTGCCTCAAAACACAACTTGCTCTGTTCGGGTGAACAGAAAACACTCACTACCGTTCGTGTGGTGAATAGCCTTTATTTTTTTGCAAAAAGACGCTTGTCTTTTTTGAGACCAATCGTTGTTCTGTCCCGATGGCAAAACAACGGATAAACAATGGGCTAACAATGATTTTTTAAGTGCCATAAAGAGCCACAAAATGCCAATAAATACCGCCTATTTCAGCCATATTCCTATTTGATGTTCCTTTGTGCGTACAAAAGTATGTGCATACCTACATAGCTACCTACTTACGCAGGTAAGTATATGCGTAAATAAGTACATAAGTGAGTATGTCTATCTATAAATCGGTATGTATTCAACTATGTAGATATGAATGTATAGATGTAGGTAAATGTATAAGTACTTATGTATTCAATTACATAAGTACGAATGTACTTAAATACAGATGTATATGAATAAGTAAATATATATATGTATAGATAGATATGTCTGCATATAAGTATATAGATAAGTAAGTACATAAATTAAATATCCATTAAAAATGAGTATGAAAAAAGAACCCAAATTTGTCAGCTTTGCCACCCAAAAAGGCGGTGTAGGAAAAACTAGTTTTACGATTTTAGTCGCCAGTTTGCTTCATTACCGAATGGGCTATAATGTAGTAGTATTCGATTGTGATTACCCACAGCATAGTATCAGTAATCTACGGGAACAGGATTTGAAAATCGTGATGCAGAATAAACATTTCAAGCAGAAAGCTCACGAGCAATTCAGCTCCATTAACAAAAAAGCCTATCCGATTATCTCTTGCCAATCCAATGAGGCGATTCAAAAGGCAGATGAGTTTATCAATGAAACGCCTTATGATATTGATGTAGTGCTATTTGATATGCCAGGAACGGTTAATACCGCAGGGATTTTGACCGTTCTATCCCATATCAACCATATTTTCGCACCTATCACTGCCGATAGGGTAGTCATTGAAAGTACCCTCAGTTTTACAGAGGTGCTTTCCAACATCATTGCTAAAAATATGGATAGCGAAATAAAATCGGTTCATTTATTTTGGAACCAAGTCGATGGACGAGAAAAATCGCCATTGTATAAAATCTACGAAAATGTTATTGCAGAATTGAATTTGTCTATGATGCAGAGTTTTATCTCGGACAGCAAACGCTTCCGAAAAGACGGAAGTGGTAATCAGAAGTATGTTTTTCGTTCCACTTTGATGCCCGCAGACGAACGACTCATGAGTGGTTGTCATTTGGATGATTTTATTAAGGAATTTGTAAAAATAATAGAAGTATGAGCAAGAAAAGAAATCCTATCAACGAAAGCGAGTTAATGGAACTAATGGCAGGAAAAAAAGATGAACCATCAGTTGTTAAAAATCCTGTTAGGACTTCAAAGCCAATTAAAGATGAGAGTGTTTCAGATAACGAAATTCAGGATAAAGAACCTGCAAATATGCTCGAACCTGAACAAAAGGCAACAACATCAACAAGGCTTAAGAAAACAGATGTAGAAACCTATGAAAGTTTGTTTTTTAGTTCTGGAGAAACTTCAGCACGAAATGGAAAATCGGTATATATCCGCCCCGAGTTTCATCGCAGGATTGTTCAAATAGTACAGGTAATCGGAGAGGACAAAATATCCATTTACAATTATCTCGATAATCTGTTAGAAGACCATTTTAATCGTTATGAAAAGGAAATTAAAAAAGCATTTAAAGACAAGTATAAACCAATATTTTAAGTTATGGAAAAAATTATTATTATCCTGTTGTTTATTATCATATTCTTTCTGTTATGGGAAAGAAATTTTTTAAGACCCAAAAGTAAAAATTCTACTCCCAAAAGTAGCAATCCCCTAAAGTCCAAAGAGAAAGAGCCTTATACAGTGGTAGGTAAGAGTAAGTTTGTTGCTCCCAAAATTGATGAGCCAGCGAAAGAAACTACGGAGCTATCATCTTCAAACGAGGAATCTGTAAAGGTACAGCCGGAACCTAAAAAAACTTCTATTCCTGCACAAATTCCTGATGAGGATTTAGAAGCGATATTTAGTAAAGAACTCAATGAAGACGAGGAAGAGGAACTCCGAGCCATGCGTACTCCCGAAGAAGACGATGATTTTGCTACAGGATTATCCTTTGAAGAATTAGCACAGGTAGAGCCTTTGTTTACAAAGAAAGAATTGGATAAAGAGGAAGAACGGCTAGCTACTTCAAT
The DNA here is from genome assembly GCF_004088395.1 of Ornithobacterium rhinotracheale. Lineage (NCBI taxonomy): Bacteria > Pseudomonadati > Bacteroidota > Flavobacteriia > Flavobacteriales > Weeksellaceae > Ornithobacterium > Ornithobacterium rhinotracheale. The sequence goes on from NZ_CP035107.1 coordinate 484,281, forward strand.
AGCCCAAAAACTTAGTGATACCGAATTACTAAACGAAATTGAAAAAGTATTGCCACAGGCCAGACAACGAGTTTCTGAGCTATTAGATAGGGATTTAAAAAGTCCTCCTACAAAAGGTAAAGAGGACTTTGATATTGGGGATTTTGTGTGAGTATAAATCACTCTTTTACAAAATTTTGGGCAGATTTTATAACGGATATTGTACCACCTACTGAACAAGGGCAAGTAGAACTATCCAATAATTCTTTTTTGCCTTCTATCTCAAAAGGCGAAGTATCCTGCCATTGGGTTGGGGCTGGCATACAAGGCAAATAACCACCTGACGAGGGCTTTAGCCTACATTGACCAAAAGGTTTTATATTGGTATTGGGCTGTTTGTCCTCTTCTGTAGCTTGTGCCTTACCTTCTATTTGCATAAAAGATTGACTGGTAACCTTTAATTCTGAAAGCGTAGTCCCTTGGTTACATTTTAATTGGGTGCCATTGGTTAATAATTGAGGCATGGTTTTTAGGTTATTTAAATTTATAAACTATAATTCTGTCTTTTTGCGATGACTTAGCAACTATTATTTTTTCGCTAATAAAAATTTCAAACATTTTAATAGTGTCCGTTCCATCCAATATATGATTATGTTTTCTATCCAACAAAACTTTATTACCATACATCTTGCTTCTGATAATTCTTCTTCCATCTCTACTATTTCTTGTGTATGTGATAAATCCTTCACTACTACCATCATAAATTTTAAAAATACCAAGACTATCATAAACAATTCTTTCTTCAACGATATATTTAATATTATTAATTTGTTCAAGTCTCGATTCATCTACTTCTATTCCATTTTTTTTTAATGCTACAACTTTTTCATAGACAAAATCTTCATTATTTATCTCTTTTAAATCATTACTGACATTACTACAATTCGCTAATGTTATACATAAAACTAACAGAACAATAAAATTAATATGTTTCATCTATTGATTTTTATGAACTCTCACTTCTCTAATCTCTCCCTCATATGCTTCTAATTTTCCTACTCCAAAACCATTTCTTCTAAACTTTCCTTTCATAATAAGATCATATTTTTTATTTGACATTTTATTGATTTGACCTTCAATTTTTTGCTTCAAAGTTTCATCTACAATATCCAAATCAATTTCTTTATTAAAGTAATAATCATAATTGCCATTTTTTGAAAAAATAACTTTTATAACTGTATAATCTGGAATACAATCTCCACAAGCATATCTCATAGGCATAAGTTTTAATTTTACTATATCTTCCTCTTCTCCATATTGCATTTTTTGCATTATACGATTACACTCAATAAATCTCTTATTATTTTCTTGACAAGATATAAAAAAGAATATTGATGTTAAAATAGCTAATTGTTTCATAATATTATTATTATTTAAAATACTTGTTTATTTCGCTTGCTGTGATTCTTCCTTCTTTTCTTGTAAAAAATAGTTCTTTCCCATTATGAAATACTCTTCTTCCGCCATGTCTATAATCACTCCCTTTCAAGGTCTTATGGTTATTAGGATTAGCATAATCTACATGACCCACAACTATACTTTTTTTCTTTGGATTGTTTTATATTTACCAGACACAATTTCCTGTTTCATTAGATTTCACTAAATCTAAGCAGATTTTATGTATAGAATCGTTTCTCATCTTTGGAATCTTATCCAACTCTAACACCACCGAATCAATACATACAAAATCTACTCCAGTTCTAGAATAAACTTTATACCCTGAGCTTTTATTGCGTTTCATTCGTGTAACGATATTTAAAGCAAACTTATTACTACTAGAGTTATAGGTTGCAAATGTCATGTTATACACTGGAAACGTTTTAGGTCTTTTAAATTGTCTTCTATGGTATAAATATCTTTTTTCGAGGAGTTTGCCAGCTAAATATCTGAAGTCTTCATCATAGAATAATATCTCTGGTATTAACATTGAAAAGTAGAAATTTAAACTATCATTTATATCATATCCTCTTATCCTACGCTCAATTAACAAAGAGTCTTGAATTTTTGTGTTTTCGTCCACATCTCCACCTTCTGGTATGGGATGCTGTATATCAAACTGCTCCAGCTGTTTCTGTTCATCATCAAAGTCATAAGCATTCACAAAATACTCAATTTTTTTATATATATCCTGCTTACTTAAAACTTCTTTTTCTGCACAAGCACGATTGTTGTTTTTGCATCCAAAACAAAACAATAGTAGTATCATTAAATTAAATGGAAATATTCTCTGGATCATGGTTTTGTATTATTTTTATTACATCTATTTTTTTACCTAAATCAGTAACTTTTACACTAACCTCTTGTTTATTAACTTCATAATGTGAAAATACTTTTTCTTTTTTCTCCCATAACCACCAACCTGTTGTTACTGTTTTATAGATAGCTTTTTTTGTTATTCTAAATAGTTTTTCAATCTTTTTGAATGAACCATCTAAACATTGGATCTTTCCTTTGTTATATTCATTCTTCCAAAAAAGATTAGATAAATCTGTTGCACCAATGGTTGTAACTTTATAATCCCAAACTCCATCACTGCTACCTACTTCATTTACTTTGTTGATAAAATTGGCGAATGTATAAGCAAATGATTTTTTAAATTCAACATTAAAAGCTCCAGCTGTCCCACAACTTGCAAAGATGAATAGTGTATGTTTTCTCGTTTTTATTTTACTTTTTGATAAATCTTTAAGTCTAGCATCTCCCGGTCCACCGCCCTGATCATACGAATCAATGTAAAAGCCATTATTATTAGTAAGATATAAACCACTATCCCAACTATGTCCCCAGTTTACATAAGCGGCTATTCTACCTGCGTTTTCCATTACACTAATGAATTCTTTTCCTGTTTTAATACCATATGCCTTTGTCTTTAAAAGTTTAGCACAACCTGTTGCTGTGTCCTTAACAAAATCATCATCATATGATTTTTTTATACCATAAGTTACTAATACAGTATCTGCTTCAGATATATGCAAAAGCCTATCCTGAAAATCCGTACAACCGTCTATGCTTTTTATATAAAGTGTTTTCATATTATTTTCGTGCTTTATTTCGTTTATATTCTTCCCAAAGTTCTTGCTCCTTTATATGTATAGTCCTATACATATTTTATCCGTTGCGAATTTTAAAATAACTTGTTAATGTTTATCTTTCTTTTTCCAATATAAGGGTTTATTAATAAATGACATTACCAATGCTATAACTAATAGAATATGGTGGGTGGGTTCCACCATTAGCTCAGTATTTATCACAAAAATAATATCTCTGATATAACCATCCAAAATCTCATTATTCTCTATCTTATTAACAAAAAATATCGAAATTAAACCAATTATAGTAAAAACACTCCAATTAATGATTGAAAAATATATGAATTTGTTTTTATTTACAAATAATCTAGTTATAAAAAAAGTTATCAAGTAATATGTAGTTCCTATTATAAAAAACCAGATCATAAGACATCATTTATTTCTTTCGCTGTTATTCTACCTTGTTTTTTGGTAACAAGGATTACTTTTCCGTTATGATAAACTTTTCGTTCACCATGCCGATAGTCTTGTTCCTGATTTTTTCTTTTATTCCATTCTTTATCAGTTTCTCCCTGTTTTCGTTTAGTTGTGGGCAAATTAGGGTTTGCTTTTTGAGAATGCCCAATAACCACAGCTTTGTTTTTTCCAGCATCGTGTAAGTATTGGGACAAATTAGTTACTATATTATCTACCAACAATGTTGATGCAGCTGTATTACAACCATGAATTTCTATTTTTGCGGAATTCGTAAATTTATTAAAATTAATATCATTAATTACTCCTTCCTCTTCTCCCGCAAACCAGCTTTGGAATTTTTTTACAGTTCTACTAGCATATAGATTGTTTGATTCTATATCATCCTTTAGATCTTTCTTTAAAGATGAATATTCCTTTGTTTTCTTATCTCTTACTATATACAGCGCATATTGTGAACCGTGAGTAAAAAAATCTATTGATTGAATACTATCATCCTTTTGACGGTTTATTAAATCAATAATTTTTTTGGCAGTCTCTACTTTTTGGTGAATAATTTCTCCATCAGAGCCATAATCTCTCTTTACATTCAGAGATGCATAATAAAACGCACTATTATCAGCTGCACTCTTAGCCCCTCCGTAAAGCAAAAATCTTTTATACTTACTAGATTTTACCTGTATAGTTATATCTCGAAAATCCGTACAACCGTCTATGCTTTTTATATAAAGTGTTTTCATATTATTTTCGTGCTTTATTTCGTTTATATTCTTCCCAAAGTTCTTGCTCTTTTATCTTCCATTCGTTATAGGTGTAGTCCTTGCCTTCGTAAGTTTTATAAATCTCATTGTTCAACTTCTCTTGTTCCTTTTGTTTTTCCTGTTCGGCTAATTGTTTTTTGGCTTCTTATACATTTATAATCATTCCCATTTATACATTTAGGGTGTATACTTGATTACAATCTAACTTTAGCGATGTTAGTAGTTGTCTCGAGCGTAATTATTATTTGAGACTGTGATATTGAATTTAAAACAGCAACTATCAAATTCTCTACTTTTTTCAAATATGGTATCTATTCTTATTGATTTTCTTTTTGCAGATAAATCGTAATCCTTCATAATAAATTTAATTATTGAGTCTTTATTATCTACTTTATTTTTAGGAATTAAATAGCCTGACTCTACTTTTCTAAGAATACTATCTTTATCAAAAAGCAACGTAACTGATGGAATACTATAAGATAATTTGGGAAAATCTTTTTCGTTCCCTATCAATAAAATATCGTAAAGTATAGAGTCTTGTTTTTCTCTATTATATTCATAATTATATCTTAATTTTTCGGTTTTTTTTTCTATATCTGAAACTTTATCTTTATTTAAAATTAAGGATATTCCAAATATCTTCGTTGTATATTCTTCGTATACATTATCCTGTTTTGAGGTATTACACCCTATAAATAACATAAAAAATGACATCCATCTAATCATAATCTGCGTCTTTAAATATCTCAACATTTTTTCTTTTTTCACATTTGTATAAAAACAAACATTATGATAATTGTTAAAATTCTTTTTGTTTTTAGTAATTTATCCAGTTTGAATATTCTGTAAATTTTTCGTCACTGCCCATATATTTATAATTTATTACGGCTCTTATTTTTATATCAGTTTGCTTTATTTTGCGTATTTCTATACATTGGTTCATCAATGATGTATGTACAAAAAATTCCATTTTAGCATCGGGATTTAAAATGGTATCATATTTTTTTAGATTATTATCAGGCGGAATAGGAGGAGGGCTACAGTTCATATTATGAACAGGTTCATTTCCTACTTGATATTCTAAAATAAGCATACTTGTCCCAAGAATAAATTTATTTATAGTAATTTCTTTGTCAAGATAATTAGTTACAATAAGTTTAGAATTATCATCATTATCAATACGATAAAGTTCTACTAATACCCCTTTTTTAGGTTTTTTTATTATTTCTGTATGATTTTGTTTTCTTTGAGCAAAAGTATTTACACAAACTACTAACAAAAAGATTATACTTATTATATTTTTCATATTATTTTTATTTATGGGTTTAAATATTCCTTAAGTTCATTGTAAACTATTGATTTAAAAATGTAATTTAACTCTTACTTTATTTATTTCAAATTATATTCTTTGTCTATTCGAGCAAAAGTTTTTTTGAATACTATATAAATAATTAAACTTGTAATGATTAATGAAATTAAACTTACAATCCATTCTAAATCATATTTTAAATAATTTACTCTTGTGAAGAGAAACAGATAGACAATAAAAAAAAATAAAATGGATAAAATATAAGACTTAAATATTTTATATTTTTTGTATTCAACAAGCACAATCATTACTATAACGGATAAAAAAATAGGATAATATATACCTAGCATTATTGAAACAATTGGTACAAATAATATAAATTCTAAACTACTTTTTATATCCTTAAATGTAATATGCAATACATCAGACTGATAGTGTTGATATAGAATATTCATTCCATAAAACACATAAAAATGAATTAACCATGTCAATACAACAGTATAAGTTTTATTTAGCTTCATAAATAAATTGACATGTATAACCGGAGATATCTGTAGTAATTATTAATTTTATCCCAACATTACTTACATTAACAATAACATCTCGAAAATCCGCACAACCGTTTATGCTTTTTATACAAAGTGTTTTCATTCTGATTCTATAATAGTTAATTTTTGTATTTATAACATCGATGTATCTTCTCTGATACATCAATTCTATTTTGTTCTAAAAAATCCATTAATCCACAGGGAATACCACACTCATCTATAGTATCAAACTGCCTTTTTAAACATAAAAATATTTCAATCTTATTATTTTTCAAAAGGAATAAAAAAGCAATATCTCCTTTTTTTAATCTTGTTTTTTTAGAACAGATATCGATATTCAAGTCCTCATTATTTTTAATGCCTTCAATCAATAAATTGATTTTCTTATTATCATTTAATATTTTTTTGTATTCTTCTACTTTAATGAACTGATGAGTAACTGCATTCCAATGTAAAATAATACCATTTTCAAAAGAAATACTTATTACACTATCTTTAACTTTTTGGCTAAATATTTGATTTGGAATATGATTTCTAAAAACATTTTGATTTTTATCAAATTTAAAATTTATTAAAATGATTAATAATGACAGTAAAGTTAATAATATGTATAATATCCTTTTCATTTTAATGATATATGAAATGTGGCGGAATCTTATTAGCAATTCTTTTATTAAGTATAATCTGAGTTCCATGATAATTCCCATTTCTATAAAAATTATTATATCCTCTTACCCTCCAATATAGATTACTCATTTGTATGGCATCTTCGTGTCTATATGTTGGTGAACCAATTACTCTACCATAACCATGTCCCAAAAGTTCATGAGATAATAATTCCGCAGGAGTAGAAAACCTTGCGTAATTGACATTATTAGGAGCATATGTGAAGTCACCTATATCAATTTTTGAATTTAGTAATATAACACTTAATGTTCCATTTCTATAAGAAGTATTCACTCCCCCTCCATAATGATTATCCGCATATTCTCCTTTTGTCCCATTTGGAATATTTAATGCTTCAGTTGATATATTATTAAGGGTTTCATAAGTAAAGGTCATATCAACATAATGAGTATTTGAATCATTAATTACTAAAAAATAAGCGAAAGCCATTGACCGAATATCCGTATTATAACGACGAATTGCATTGTCTAACACACTTCTGCTTATTCTGCTTATTTTTAGATTATTACTCTCTAATTTAAAAATTTTTTTTATATCAGGGTAATTGTAGAAAGTATTGTGAATTTCATTAAGAATTCTTGCAGCTGAAATTTTGCTTACACCAATTATTCCACCCGATAATATATGAACTATTTTATCCTGAAAATCCGTACAACCGTCTATGCTTTTTATATAAAGTGTTTTCATATTATTTTCGTGTTTTATTTCGTTTATATTCTTCCCAAAGTTCTTGCTCTTTTATCTTCCATTCGTTATAGGTGTAGTCCTTGCCTTCGTAAGTTTTATAAATTTCATTGTTCAACTTCTCTTGTTCCTTTTGTCTTTCCTGTTCGGCTAATTGTTTTTCGGCTTCGGTTTCTTGCAAAACTTCTACTTTCTCTCGTAACTCTGCAAAACCTCGATTATCCACTGTTCCACTTAAAGTAATCTCCTTTCCTTGCTCATTAATATCCTTATCGTTCAACTCTCCCACTACAATGGTAATCGTTTCTCCTTCTTCATAATTTCTAGTCTGTACTAATAAACTTAATTTCTCATTATACTGAGCTGTTTTTACTGGAGTCTTAAACTCTGAACACATCCATTGAGCATTAATAATCTTCTTCTCCTTATCATACTTAAATTCTCCTTTCTCTGGGAGTTTATTCATACTCGGTGCTTTGTATTCTATCTTGTCTTTGGCAGTAATTAAAGATTTTGTACCAAAAAGGTGCATTTGTTCTTTGGCTCCTATTTCAGATTTTCCATCGGTGTAACCAATTAAATTTTGCTTACCATACAAGTCTAAATCTCGTTTAGCTGAAATCTCCGTATTATCGCCACTGGCAATAATGGTCTTTTTACCACTATCTTGGCTTATCTCTTCTTGAGCAACAATCTTTAAGTTCTTACCAATGGTACTCTCCTGATTTTGCCCTACTGAAGTTTTCATATTTTCAGCTACTTCTATATCCAAATTCTTACATTTGATACTTATGGTTTCGGGAGCTTCTATCTGAATACTTTTGTTTACCGTATCTAAATAAATCGTATTTCCTGCTTGGTCTACAATCGTAATACTCATTTTTTCTTTACTATCGTCCAATAATATCGTGTGATTACTCCTTGTCTTTATGACTTTCACACTATTATCTTTCGTAGCATACCCACTTTTACTTTTTCCGTTGTAGTGGCTACCGATGACATAGGGTCTTTCGGCGTTTTGATTTTCAAAAGATACCATCACTTCCTCATCTATCTCTGGGATAAAATAAAAACCTTTGCCTGAACCACCATGAGGTTGTACCACGCGTATCCAAGGCGAGTACTCATTGGTAGGGCGTTGCCAGATAAACTGTACTCTTACTCGTCCTAAACCTTGTGGGTCGTTGTTATCCTTTACAATAGCGGGTTGGTCTTCACATTTAGCAAAAGCATTCTCATCTACATAAGGCGACACAAAAATATCAGGAATACCTACAAACTCATTCCAATAGGTATCACCATCTAAGTGATGGGTTATCTCCAAAATACGATAAATTTCCATCGCTTTTCCATTAATATCGTACATATCGGCTAAACTCCCTGATTTGAGTAGTGGATTACGACTCTTGCCCTTAACCCACATCATATGTTGTAACTTCTCTTTGTATAACGGAACTTTATAGCGGGCATCACTATCTTCATCACCCATAGTAAAGTTACTTGAATAATGACTACTTTTCTGCGTAAAAGTCTTTTTTGCTAATTGTATCGCCGTACCTAATATAGGATTGTCTTTTGGAGGTGTAAAGGTATTATCGGCATTGTGCGTAAAGACATCTCCAAAGGCTTCATCGTAAACATATTGGGTAAAATTCTGATTCTGTATTTTTAAATCAAAACTAACTTCGGCTAAATCATCGCCTTCACTTAGAGTGATTTGCTTTTGGGCTCGATTACCAAAAATAAGCTGTTTGCCATCGTAATAAAAATATTCCCCTAAACGATTGGCTAAACGAGTCAAAAACGCATAGTCCGATTCGTTATACTGAACCGTATAGTCCAATGAGTTTTTGGTATTTAAACCGCCTATTACTTTTACTTTGGCTTCTGGTGGGTAATTTTTACATACTTCTGCTATAATTTGCTCTACTGTCATTTTCTCAAAACTACGGCTATTCTTCCCATTCTCTAATAATATACTGGGAGCTGATGCCGTAATGTATAAGTCCCCCGTACCGCTATCGCCATTCTTCTTGTTGCTAACGTGGGTAACAATACCTTGAAAACTCTGAATCACCTTCCCATACTGATGGAAGTTTAATAAAAATTGCTCCCCTAAAAGTAAGCGGGATTGACGCATTAAAAATCCATAGAAGTCATCTACCACTTCATCGGATACAATAATGGTAAATTCATCATGTTTTCCTGTGTATTGGTGTATCTCTACCCTAAAATGCTCTCGCTCCAAAAAGGGTTTGCCACCTATATAAAGCGTGGGCATCACCACGGGGTTGTTTACATCGGCTAAAAAATCTTGATAGGTCTTGATATGCGATAGGGGATTTTTCATATTATTCTATAATTATGATTGAACGAATATACAAAAAAATGATTTATTTCAATAAAAATACAAAAAACTCCCTATAAATCAGCCATTCCCCGCCACAAAATTCCAAAACAAGCCAAGAATATAACCCGTTGAGAGGGGGCTTATACATTTGCCAAAAATTCATAAAACAATAAAAAATGGCAAAACAAAATGTATTTAAAACAGTCTTATTAGGGAGCTGTACCCTCGCATCAACTGTCCTATTTGCCCAAGGTAACGGCGTGGGTGGTATCAACGAAGCCACACAAATGATTACCTCTTACTTTGACCCCGCTACTAAACTCATTTATGCCATTGGTGCAGTCGTAGGATTGATAGGCGGCGTAAAAGTGTACAATAAATTTTCCAATGGAGATCCTGATACAAGTAAAACCGCCGCTTCGTGGTTTGGTGCCTGTATCTTTTTGATTGTAGCCGCTACCATTCTAAGGTCTTTCTTTTTATAATATAACGCTTATGCAAAAAAAGAAAAAGAGTTTTGCCATCAATAAAGGCATCGGTAGAACGGTAGAGTTTAAAGGACTCAAAGCCCAATACCTGTTTATTTTCGCAGGTGGTTTATTGGGTGTCCTGCTACTTACGATGATACTCTATATCGTGGGCGTAAGTCCTTATATCACGATGGGTTTAGGTGTCCTATTGGCGAGTTTGGTCATTTGGCAGACTTTTTCGCTAAATCGAAAATATGGCGAACACGGCTTAATGAAAATAGCCGCCAATAGAAGACATCCTAAATACCTTATCCACCGAAAGGCTGTCCGTCGATTTATCCAACCTACTAATTCCCATACCCATGAGAAATATATCCAAAACAGCAACCTTGGAAAGTAAATTTCCTTTGTTAGCCATTGAAGAGGCTTGTGTGCTGTCCAAAGAAGCCGATATTAGTATCGGCTTTGAGATAGCCCTCCCAGAATTATTTACAATTTCTTCTAATGATTACGATCATCTACATTCGATGTGGCACAAAGCCATCAAAGTATTACCCAATTTTTGTATCGTTCATAAACAGGATTGGTTTACTAAAGAAAACTACCAGCCGAATATTCAAAAGGAAAACCTAAGTTTTCTTACGCGCTCCTACGAAAGACACTTTAACGAACGCCCTTTTCTAAATCATCGTTGCTATCTGTTCATAACACAAACCACTGAAAAGAGAATGCGAACACAAAGCAACTTTTCATCTCTTTGCAAAGGGCATTTTCTTCCCAAACAAGTAACCAAAAAAGAACATTTTACTCGTTTTTTAGAAGCGGTCGCACAATTTGAGCGTATCTTAAATGATAGTGGCTTTTTACAACTCACTCGATTGACCGAAAAAGACTATATCGGCGATAAAAACTCCAAAGGCTTATGGGAACGCTATTTTAGTTTGACCCCAGACAGCCACCCTAGTTTACAAGATATCTGTCTATCGGCAGAAGAAATGCGTATCGGCAATCAACGCCTATGCTTACACACCTTATCCGATACAGAAGATTTACCCGCCAAAGTATCCCCTGATAATCGCTACGAAGGCTTATCAACTGATAGAAGCGACTGCCGACTATCCTTTGCAAGTCCAGTCGGTTTGTTATTGAGTTGCAATCATATCTATAATCAATACTTATTTATTGATAATTCAGAAAAGAATTTACAACGATTTGAAAAGTCCGCTCGCAATATGCACTCGCTCGCTCGGTATAGTCGTGCCAATCAAATCAATAAGCAGTGGATTGATAATTATCTCAACCAAGCTCATTCTTTTGGTTTAACCTCTATTCGAGCGCATTTTAATGTCATGGCGTGGTCGGATAATCCACAGGAACTCCGCAAGATCAAAAATGATTGCGGTAGTGCTTTAGCCTCTATGGAATGTAAACCCCATCATAATACCGTGGATGTTGCCACTTTGTATTGGGCTGGGATACCAGGGAACGCCGCAGACTTCCCGATCGAGGAAAGTTTTTACACTTTTATAGAACCTGCCTTATGTTTCTTCACACAAGAAACGAATTACCATAGTTCGCCTAGTCCATTTGGCATCAAAATGTCGGATAGGCTTACAGGCAAACCTATTCATTTGGATATTTCGGATTTACCAATGAAAAAAGGCATTATCACCAACCGAAACAAATTTGTTCTCGGTCCTTCAGGAAGTGGTAAGTCCTTTTTTACCAATCATATGGTTCGACAATATTACGAACAAGGTACTCATGTACTCATGGTAGATACGGGGAATTCTTACCAAGGTATTTGTGAACTGATTAACGCTAAAACCAAAGGTACAGACGGCGTGTATTTTACATATACCGAAGATAATCCGATTGCTTTTAATCCTTTTTATACGGACGATAATGTATTCGATATAGAAAAAAGGGAAAGTATCAAAACCCTCATTATGACGCTTTGGAAACGCGAAGACGAACCCGCAAGGCGTTCGGAAGAAGTCGCTTTGTCCAATGCGGTTAATCTCTATATCCAATACATCAAAGATGACCCAGAGCATCAACCTTGTTTCAATGGGTTTTATGAGTTTGTAAAAAAAGATTATCGACTAGTCTTAGAAAAAAAGAATGTCCGAGAAAAGGATTTTGACTTGATGAACTTTTTGAATGTTTTAGAACCGTATTACAAAGGTGGTGAGTACGACTATCTTTTAAATTCGGACAAAGAAATGGATTTGCTCAATAAACGATTTATCGTTTTTGAAATTGATGCCATTAAAGACCACCCGATATTGTTTCCTGTCGTTACCATTATCATTATGGAAGTCTTTATCAATAAAATGCGAAGACTCCAAGGGATTCGCAAAATGATATTGATTGAAGAGGCTTGGAAAGCCATTGCCAAAGAGGGAATGGCAGAGTATATTAAGTATCTGTTTAAAACCGTTCGTAAATACTTTGGTGAAGCCGTAATTGTAACCCAAGAGGTGGACGATATTATTCACTCTCCAATAGTAAAAGAGTCCATTATCAATAACTCGGATTGTAAAATATTGCTCGACCAGAGGAAATATATGAACAAGTTTGAGGATATTCAAAGAATGCTTGGACTTACCGAAAAAGAAAAATCCCAAATCCTTTCGATTAATCAAAATAACGCCCCCAACCGATTGTATAAAGAAGTGTGGATAGGCTTAGGCGGTACGCATTCGGCGGTCTACGCCACGGAGGTAAGCCCCGAAGAATATTTAGCCTATACGACCGAAGAGTCCGAGAAATACGAACTCATGCAATTAACTAAAAAACTTGATGGCAACTTAGAGTTGGCCATTCGCCAAAAGGCACAAGAGAGAAGAGAAGAAATTTATTAATAGAACCCTAAATTTTAAACAAATGAAACGATTTATTATGACTGCATTGGTTGTGCTAACAATAGGCACCAGTGTACCTGCAAACGCTCAATGGATAGTAAGCGACCCTGGAAACTTAGCACAAAGTATTGTGAATACGGCACAAGAAATCGTACAGACTTCTTCAACCGCTACCAATACCCTTAAAAACTTCAAAGAAGTGGAAAAAGTGTATAAACAAGGAAAGAAATACTACGATGCTTTGAAGAAAGTAAAGACAATTGTCAAAGATGCAAGAAAGGTAAAAGAAACCGTCTTAATGGTAGGTGATATTTCCGAAATCTATGTAACCAACTTTAAAAAGATGACCCAAGACCCCAATTTTAGCCCTGATGAATTAGAAGCCATTGCTTTTGGGTATTCTCAGTTATTGGAAGAGAGTTCAGGCTTACTGAATGATTTAAAGAAAATCATCAATGCGTCTTCATTGTCTATGAATGATAAGGAACGAATGGATATTATCGACCAAGTCTATAAAGAAGTCAAGGAATATCATAGCCTTATTCGTTATTACACGAAAAAAAACATATCGGTAAGTTATCTAAGAGCGAAAAAGAAAAATGATACCAAACGCGTATTGGATTTATACGGAACCGAGTCTAGGTATTGGTAATCATTTCCCATTTATTCACAACATAATTCTATACCAATGATATTATTAGCCGTTGATTTTACCAACCTACATGAGATGCTTCGCAATCTCTATGATGAGATGATGCCTTTGGCATCTCAGATGAGTTCCGTGGCTCGTGGGATTGCTGGACTAGGTGCTTTATTTTATATCGCTATGCGTGTCTGGCAATCCTTAGCACGAGCGGAACCTATTGATGTTTATCCGATGCTTCGTCCTTTTGCCATCGGATTAGCCATTATGTTTTTTCCTACGATTGTGCTTGGCACACTCAATACGGTTTTAAGCCCTATCGTAACGGGAACCCATAGCATATTGGAAGGGCAAACTTTAAACCTAAACGAGCTACAAGAGCAAAAAGATAAGCTGGAGCAAGAAGCCATGCGCCGAAATCCTGAAACCTCTTACCTAGTCGATGACGAAGAGTTTGATAAAAAGTTAGAAGAATTAGGCTGGTCGCCCAAGGATTTAGCTACTACGGGAGCCATGTATGCTGAAAGAAGTATGTATAAATTAGGCCAGCAAATAAAAAATATGTTCCGAGAATTATTAGAAATTCTTTTTCAAGCCGCCGCTTTGGTGATTGATACAATACGCACCTTTTTTCTGGTCGTCCTTTCTATCCTCGGACCGATCGCCTTTGCTTTTTCCGTTTGGGATGGGTTTCAATCTACCATGAGCCAATGGTTTACTCGGTATGTTAGCGTATATCTATGGTTGCCTATTTCAGATTTATTCAGTGCGTTGCTTGCCAAAATGCAAACCTTAATACTTGCCAATGATATTGAGCAATTATCCGACCCGAATTTTATTCCCGACACTTCGAATACTGTTTATATCATTTTTATGATTATCGGTATCGTAGGATATTTCACCATTCCATCAGTAGCTGGTTGGGTGGTTCAAGCGGGAGGTATGGGCAACTTTGGTAGAAATATTAACCAAACCGCCCAAAAAGCTGGAAATATAGCTTCCGCAGGTGTAGGTGCAGCCGCGGGATATGTCGCAGGAAAACTATTTAACAGAGGAGGAGGTGATGATAAGGAATAATCATTATGCCCTAATTAAAAATAACAAACTCAAACAGCAGTAAATTATGGAATTTAAAATTTTAAGAAACATTGAAACAGGATTTAAACAAATCCGAATGTATGCGATTATTTTCGCTAGTCTGTGTCTTATCATCACACTTTTTTCAATTGGCTATGCGTATTATTTCGCGGAACAACAACGAGAGAAAATCTATGTGCTAGACAATGGAAAATCCCTCATTTTAGCCCTTTCCCAAGATGCGGAACAAAACCGCCCAGTGGAAGCACGAGAACATATCCGAAGATTTCATGAGTTCTTTTTCAATATCGCACCTGACAAGGCCGCTATTGAAAGCAATATGAAAAGAGCCTTTTTCTTAGCCGATAAAACTGCTTTCAACTATTACAATGATTTAGCCGAAAAAGGCTATTACAACCGAATCATCTCGGGTAATATTCGTCAAAGAATACAAGTCGATAGTATTGTATGTGACTTTGATAAATATCCCTATCAAGTACAGACCTATGCGAAACAATACATCACCAGAGCCAGTAATATCACCGAACGAAAATTAGTAACCGCTTGTCAATTGGTTAATTCCGTTCGTTCGGATAACAATCCCCAAGGGTTTATCATTGAGCAATTTCGAATCATAAAAAAAGAAGATGTACAAACCGTCGAACGCTAATTTAATCACCATTAAAAATAAAATCGTATGGAAGAGAATAAAACAAATCAAGAAGAGCCAGAGAAATTCAGTGTGCTACTTACAGATGAAGAGCAACAGGCACAAGAAGAACAGAGCGAAGCGCAAAGAGAAGAAAACCGAAAACAACTCAAAAAATGGTTCATTTTTGCTTTGATGGGTTTGGTTTTCTTAGGCTGTATGTATCTATTGTTCTTTATGGGAAATGACTCTGAGGATAAGTTAAAGGGGGAGCAAGACCTTATCCCCGAACCTACGGAAATTTCGCTTCCCGAAGATAAGGGAGAGGCCTATGAACAAGCGTTATTAGAACAAAAGCGTAAAGAAAAGCAAATGGCTATGCAGTCGATGGGCTATTTTTCTGAAGAGGATGAACCTCTAATGAAGGAAGATAAAACAGCCATTGGTTCCTCAATGGCTTCTTATCAAAATATCAATGAAACCTTAGGTAATTTCTATGAAGAGGACACCTATAATGAGGAAAAAGCTCAGATGCAGGAAGAAATTAACCAACTCAAAGAGCAATTAAACCAAAAAGAGACTCACGATCCCTTGGAAACTCAAATGAAACTTATGGAGCGTTCCTATCAACTGGCGAACAAATACAGTTTACAACAAGATAAACCAGAAATTTCCGATGAAACCTCTGAAACAAAAGCCAACGACAATGCCTATATAGGGAGTGATAAAGAAGCTCATATTACGCCTGTATATAGCGTATCTAATAAAGTGGTAAGCCAACTTCCAAGAGCCTTATCCGATGAGAAATTATTAGAAAATTGGGTACAACAGAATCAGAGAGGTTTCCATTCTATGGAAAGCCAAAAGGAAGAAAAGCCAATGCTAAAAAACAGTATCAAGGCGTGTATTCACACCGAGCAACGCATTGATAAAAATAATCGTATTCCTTTACGACTTTTAGAACCTATTCGAGTGGCAGGAATGGTACTGCCCAAAGGTACGCTTTTGACCGCTATGGCAAAGATAGATGAGGGACGGCTATTGTTAGATATTAGTTCATTGGAATATCAAGGGCGTATCGTTCCCGTATCGGTAACTGCCTACGATTTAGACGGTCAAAGAGGGCTTTATATTCCTTATACACCTGGAGCTAATGCTTTTCGTGAAGTCGCTGCTGGACTCAGTCAATCTTCAGGAACCAATTATACGTTTAGTTCCTCTGCCAAAGAACAAATTTTATCGGAGGTAGGTAAAGGCGTATTACAAGGCACAAGTTCGTACCTATCCAAAAAGATAGCCCACCCTAAAATCAAAGTAAAGGCAGGGTATCAAGTTTTATTAGTTTCAAAACCTTAATTCATTCATTCAAAAAATTTAATATCTATGAAATCATTACACCCATTTTTTATCGCCATTTTCTCTCTAACAGTAGGAAATGTCAATGCACAAACAGAAACGCCAAACCTCGAAACGGATAGTATTTACTACGCAAATGATACAATACCAGAAACGAAAGTATCTACATCTAAAACGCCCGGCAAAATTGAACCTTATTTTTTAGAAGTAGCTTATGACAAAACCACGCATTTGATATTCCCTTCACCGATCACTTATGTAGATTTAGGAAGCGAAAATCTCATTGCTGACAAAGCCCAAAACGCTGAAAATGTACTGCGTGTGAAGGCCGCTACTCCAGATTTTCTAACCAGTACTAACTTATCAGTGATCACCCAAGATGGTCGTTTTTACCATTTTGATATTTTCTATAACACGACTCCCGAAACGACCACAATGGATTTTAAACGCATTATGAATGAGTATAATACTGAAGATTTTAGTGCCAAAACGGATATTTTGTTTACGGATATTGGAAACCAATCCCCCGCGGTGGCTCAACTTATTATGGAATCCATTTACCAACAAAAACGAAACTTTATCAAACATATCGGTTCTAAAAATGCAGGTATTCAGTTCTTACTTAGAGGAATCTATGTTTATCAAGGGAAATTATATTTTGATATTCGTATGAAAAACCGAAGTAGCCTGCCTTATCAAGTGGATTTTATCACTTTTAAAATCATTGATAAATCCACAGGAAAAAAGGAAGTCGCCCAAGAAATTCCTATTCAACCTTTACGCACCTATCAAGAACTACAAAGAGTAGAGGCAAGAAGTAAAGCCAATGCCGTGTATATATTAGAACAATTAACCTTAGACGATGATAAATTACTCAAAGTGGAAATTTTTGAGAAAAATGGTAGTCGCTATCAGTCTTTTAGCATTGGTAATGAAGACTTAATTTACGCAAGAGAAATACAACAATTCAATTTAAAACTATAACACGATGAAAAGATTATTGTTAGTGATGTGTGGTTGGCTTGGAGGGATCAGTCTGTTGAACGCCCAACGACTATTCCCTGGGCAACAAGGATTGGAGGTAAGTGTGAACTTGCTTCCAACTTCCTTGAAACTTGATACCAAAGCCTATGATATCCGGCTGGGCTATGTCCGCTACACCCGTAAGGGAGATTATTGGCAGTTTGCAACGGCTTATACCCGTGATTTTTATACCTATCGGGAGCAGAACTTCCCCATAGAAACCTATACCGCCGAAGGCGGTTACTCGCTAAGCCTTATTGGGAACAGCAGCAGAAGTGTATCGCTCAATGTTGGATTGAGTGGCGTGGTAGGCTATGAACTCATCAATCAAGG
This sequence comes from Ornithobacterium rhinotracheale, assembly GCF_004088395.1. Lineage (NCBI taxonomy): Bacteria > Pseudomonadati > Bacteroidota > Flavobacteriia > Flavobacteriales > Weeksellaceae > Ornithobacterium > Ornithobacterium rhinotracheale. The sequence continues at coordinate 502,580 of NZ_CP035107.1, forward strand.
AAATCATACACTATTCGATGGTGCGGTCATCAATAATAAAGATGCTGTGGTTTATGGTGGATTAGCAAGGCTACGATTAGAGCGTTATCTGGTAGGAGATGTACTTGTCTTCCTACAAGGGCAAACCCAAATGCTATGGGGTACACAACGAGAGCAACTGCGTCCGCATATAGGATTAGGATTTAGAATGACTTTATAAACTTTTAAAAATCAAAGAAATGAAATATTTTGTAAAAATTAGTATTGCAATGATAATCTTGTTAGGGCTTATGGCTTGCGAGGACAGGCTGGATATACAAACGAATTTTCCTTTTGAGGTTAAGACAATGCCCGTCCCTAAGGATATTCAGCAAGGGCAGACCGTAGAAATTCGTTGTCAAATCGTATCAGAACAAAAGTACAAATATGAAACTTATACTTTGCGGTACTTTCAGTTTGAAGGTGATGGAACGCTGCAATTTGCCAACCAAGAGCCTTTCTTACCGAATGATACTTATTTAATCCCTAACCGAACTTTTAGATTGTATTATACCTCTCAATCTAGCGACACACAAAGTTTTGAGGTTTGGATTGCCGATAGCAAAGGCAAAGAACAAAAACTGAGTTTTGAGTTTAATGCTAAGAAGGAGGAGAAAACGGAATAGAAATAATAGTCGTATATTTGCACCAACAGAACCCACCTGCATACCATAAGAACTGCTTGTGGGTCATTTTTTGCAATTCATCAATTTAGATTTCCTAAGTTACCATTAGTGAGTGTAATATTTTTCAATTTCTTGTTTTTTATAGAAAATCTTTTTTATCTTTGTTGAAAGATTTATCTGTTATGTCTAAAATATTAACCATAGAAGTGAACCCAAATACAAAAAAAGGAAAAGCCTTTTTGGAGATAGTTGATTTGTTTAGAAATCAATCAGGGGTTAAGGTGGTTAATATTGACCAAGAAATTCCTACAAAAACGGCACAAAGCAAGGCTTCTTTTATAGAAAAAATCTCGCAAGAAACTAATAAAAAATTAACCAAAAGGTTACTCGCAGAGCATAACATTGTACTATGATTGTTATTACCGATAGTAATATTTTTTACAGTGCTATTATTGCTCCAAAGGGTAAAATTGCCGGTATTTTAAGAGAAAAAAGAACGATTCAATTTACTGCTCCCTCTTATTTGATTGAAGAAATTAAAGAACACTCACAAGATATTGCAGATTATCTAAAAATAAGTAAAAAAGAGGTATTAGCGATTTTCCAAAATTTATTGGAAAATGTATCTATTATAGGCACAAAAGAAATTCCTCAAAAGGATATTCTAAAAGCCGTAGATATTGTTAAGGACATTGATATAGATGATGTCTTTTTTGTAGCATTACACCTACACACACATCATAAAATATGGACGGGAGATAAGGAACTCATAAAAGGGTTGAAATTAAAAGGCTATGATATTTGTATCACCACCGAAGAGTTAAGCCAACACACCTATAAGTAATATAGACCTTTCCAAAAACTGCCACACACTTCCAAAGACAACAGTCTTTACTTCACTGAATTGCATTCAAAGTATCTTCGCTCCAAAAGATACCAAATTATGGAGGTGATAGTTATTGAAAAAAAAATATTTGAACAAATCAATCAAAAATTAGGGGACTTACTCAAACAAACAAAGTCCGTAGTAGAAACGCATCAAGCCATTTGTCAAGACAAAAAATGGTTAGACACACAAGAGGTCTGTCAGTTGTTGGGCATTAGCAAACGAACGCTCCAAAATTACAAAGACCGCAATTTACTGCCTTATTCATATATTAATCGAAAAAACTACTACAAGCGTAGTGATGTGCTGGAGTTATTAGAAAATCAAACTGCAAAAACTGAAATCTAATGGAACTCTATACAGAACAAACGGAAGAAATGGCTTCTTACCAAAAGCAAATACAAGAGCTTAATGAATATATAAAGTTTTTGTTAGAACATTTTAGACCTGTGTTTAATGGGGAAATTTATTTATCTGGAAAAGAATTGTGTGAATTATTGCATATAAGCCAAAGAACCCTCCAACAATATAGAGATGATGGCTTTTTGCCTTATGTTCAAATTGAGGGTAAAATTCTATACAAAGAAAGTGATGTACTAAAAATATTAGAGGATAATTATAAGGCTATATAACGATTGTCTCAAAACTTACGAATTATTTTTAAGCATCAATGATTATAAGGCATTGAATATTCAAAAACCGACCGCTAATCCATTTCTAAGATTGGGCTTCTTTTTGCTTCTTTTTCTTTGCCTCAGAAAGAAAAAGAAGTCCGCAAAAAATCTCAAGCGTTTTGCTTATAAAAAGTCGTACTTGTACGGCGTTATAAGCCATAGGCTTGTATCCTTTGGTTCTGTTGAAAAAAGTATTTAAAGAAATGAGGAGCGTATCGATAAACCTGCCTTGCAGAGATTTATCGCTTAATGACGAATGTATGCAAAGTCTTTTTTGAACCGCCCTTGCCTTACAATGGCAAAGGCTGTGTTCTATACTCTTTTAAATTCAAAAAGAAACCTCTATGTTTTATAAATCCATTTCTAAACATATCCCAAAGCAAAGAAATACCCATTTGAGCAAGGGTTGAGTTAATAAACAAATCCTGCTTGTGTAAAGCATCTGCAAGTGAACAACTTGGACTATCGTCTGTTTCTTCGGATTGCTTTAATAAGTCTGCAAATTCATCGGTAATGAAAGGGAGTTTTTTTATGGTCGTGAATTTTTCTGACTTTGGTTGCTCGTGTTTGCCTATCGTGGATAAAATCACTTGTCCTGTGTGTTGGCTATTACCAAAATCTAACCAATACAAAGGTTTATTTCTTTGATACCGATTGGTATTCTGTGAACAATCCTTGATGATGTCCGCAATTTCAAACCTTGCTTGTACACTATCCACACACGAAATATATAAATTACTGACAAGCTCGTGAGAATTGTTTTTCTGACAATCCTTTGTGAATTTGATAGTCTTGGCTTTCCAATTTGTACCAAAAAATCGGTTTAGCCTATTGATTAGAGCAATGGATTTGTACATACCCACCTCGCTCTCGGCAAAAAGTTGTCTTCCTAAATTGGCTTGACTAATCGTATCATCGTCCCATAATGTTAAGGCAAATCCTGCGTGTCCTAATTCTATAAGTGCTGTATTCATTCTTGCAAGGGCGGTCAAAACTTGCGAACCTGTGCCACCTGCACCAATCAAGTTGATACTAATAGGGTTAGTCGCATTGATAAGGCTATTATCTGTGTAATGTATTTTATCTTTCGTTTCCATTATAAAATATCTTTTAGAGTTTTATTATTTGGTCTAAGCTGTTCGTTTGGGAATGGCTTATCCGTGTTGATGAGTTCTTTCCAAAGGCTTACGCAATTACCATTGATAGGGTTGAAATTTTGCAAATGACTGAAATAACTTTCAAAAAAATAGGTTTCCCACGCTTGTATAAAGTCCTCTAATGAGGTCGTTTTTTTAATATCTATATTCACACTCCCCATACATACATTACCATTTTGATAAACATTAAAAAAAGGAGCATAATACAATTTTGTTTTGGCTGTGGGTCTGCGGTTAGATTTTAAAGCGTATATACTCAAACTTTGCTTAGTCGCTTTCCATAATAACGGAGGAGTATAAGCCGTTCCGCTTGGTATCTCTAAACTTTCCACAAAATAAAGGGTTCTCTTTTGTGCTTTGGTGTACCATATCAAACTGCCTTTTTTACTTGGGTTGATGTGCAGTACATTGGTGGGGATTATTCCCTTTGGCTTTAAAAAAGTTTTATCTCTTTCTTCTTTGGTGGTTAAGGCTTTCGATAAATTTTCGCTCTCCCTTACACTCAAAGGGTGGGCATTCATCATTCTGCCTTGCTGGTCAATATCAAAATGTTCTATATAAGTTTGTGATTTATTTTCGTTTTGATAAATAACAAAAGCATTTTTGGGGTAAAAAATAGGCTCTATTTGTTCGGTTAAATCTCGTATATTCTTCATTTTCTGTTAGGTTTTTAGTTAATAAATGATAGGTTTCTGAAATACTTTCAAATAGTCTTCTCTCAAAATCAAAGTTGCGTGTATCTTTTTTGTAATTCTTCGTAAAGTTTCTATAAATAGTAGGCTCGTCAATATCGGCACACTCGTTAAATTCGTTATTGAGCATTTCGTCTATTTGGTCACTTATCCAATCATCAGCTGTCGCTACAAAGCCAATGTATTTATCCATTGTTATAGTTTCATATTCTTCATCTTCTTGGTATTGGTAAGTGCTATATCTAAAAATACTTTCATTAGGATAATCTTTATACAACTGATATACTTTTTGGGCAATTTGTTTGCACTCCAAATCAAATGGAGTTTGGATTTTAAAAGTGTTTAGTCGCTGTTCAAAAAAATCTAAATTTTTAGCGTTTTTGATTTTTTTATACATAAGGTCGCCCATTATTTCACTTTCTTTTAATGCTTGTAAATTTTGTTGCCGTTCGTGCCATTCTTCCTCATTATATGGTTCATCATACATAACCCATTCGGTCAATATCTCGTATCGGTAACATAAAAAATCATCATCATTATAATAGGGAACACCAACCCTATAAAAGTAAGCGTAAACAGACAAAAGCAATTTTGCTAAAGGTTTTGTTTTTTTATCTCTAAACATTAAATACAAAGGCTTTATTGGTATATGATATAATGAATGGTTTGTATAAAAAGTTTCTTCAACGGATAAATAAGTTTCTTCTTCGTTTTTTAATACCCTCAAATTAGCATAAAATTTATTTTGATGTAACTGCTTTTTTGTGTGATGGTAGGCTAAATGAACATTATACGGATAAGGTTCACTTTTAACATTAGGAGTTTCAAATCCATAATGCTCGGCAAGTTTAGAAAGGGACTTAAAAAAATCCCTTTCGTTGATACTTACTTCTTGGATTTCTACCATTTTAGGTAAAAAAACATTTCTTAGAATAGCATCGGAACTTGCTCTTTGGGTACGCTTTTTTGCTTGTCTTTTTGGACTTCGCTGTGGTCTTTGGGGCGGTGTATCCATTCCAAAAACTCCGCAAGTTGTTGGCACAATTGTTCGTTGCGTTTCGTATTCTTCTTTGGTAGGTGTAAATTTCCCTTGATGATATGTTGTGGTTGCATAATTCATTTTGTTTTATTTGATTGTTCCTTTGTTAATAAATTTCTTGTCTATGTAAAGTTTGATTTCTCCTTTTTCAAAGCCTTGCTTTAAGGCTATATATTTGATATAATCATCATACGCTTTGCCTTGAAAATTCTCGCCTATAAGGTTTTTAAAAATTACCTTAATTGATGTTATATCGCCCTTTAATATCCATTGTCCGTTTTGGTGGATTTCTGCTCTGTCTTTTGTTTCCATAACATACTGTTTAGCCTTTCGTACCCATAATACTTTCAAATTTGTAAACCACACTATCCTCCTCAATTTTTGGGGTGGACACTTTCGCTGTGGTAAGTATCGGATATTGGTTTGAGTAAAAATTTAATACACTCTCAACACTCCATTGTGGATTAGGGTCTGCCAGTTCAATTTCTTGTCCGTTATCTTTAAGTTTAAATACTCTTTGTAGTTCTGTTGCTAATAACATAATATTGATTTTTAAAGATTAATTATTCAGTTGAGAATAAACTCGGTTGAAAAATTGCAGAAAGTTCGGTTCTACGCTTTCTAATCTTGTCGGCGTGTTCGGGGTATTCTTCTATACTGGGCAACTTTGTCCACGCTTCTCTCGGTTTATCTTGCTTAGCAAGTTCTTCCACCTTTTCCATAAGTTCATCGTATTTTTTTTGTCGCTTTACTTCTGCTTTCTTCTCTTTTTCGGCTTTCTCCTTTTCCATTGCCGATTGCCTTTGAGCTTCTTCTTGTGCCTTTAAGTAACTCTCCATATTTACCATAAGTTTTGAGGTGCTTTCAATTGGCGGTGTAATGGTTGCAAAAAACTGCTCGTCCAATTCTTCGGCTGTACCTTTGATTGTTAGCGGTGGGATAAGGTGCTTCGCCTTATCGCCACACGCATCATTGTTCAATAATATGGATATTACTATGTTTTCAGTATCTTTTTTAATCGTTAGATTGATTATTCCCTCTGTATTTAACTCTGCTATTTGTTTAAAAAAATTTGTATTCATTATTTCTAAATTTTAAATTACTTTGTACTCTTCAATCATATATTCTACTTCTTCGTCAAACCCTTGTGTTTGCTTCTTATTTTTAAGCATATACAAATCGGATTTTGATAGTTCTTTGCGGTATCTCTCCCTGCTAATTTCAGCAATTAATTCAATGGCTTTTTGAAAGTTGTCCGTAACATATTCTATTGTCTTACTTTCATTGCTGTGCCATTTGTCGGTTGTGAAAATGATATATGCGTTTTTCATATTATTGAGGTTTCTAAGTGGGTTATTTTATCTATTGAATACCCTTTGTCTGTGAATTGGTAATTTTCTTCCGCAAACATTTGTATAATGTATTCATCAGCGGTTAATCTTTCGTATTCTTTTTGTAGTTCTTTGTGTAAATGTTGGTTCAAATCATTTAAAACACTTTCCACCCATTTCAATAGTTTTTCAACTTGATACTCAATGTGTGGGTATTCCTTACTATCATCGTTAAAAGTGTACTCCCAATCAAAGTGCAGATAATAGTATCGGTGTCTGTTATAGGTCTTAAAAGATAGGTCTATATATCCGTTTTGGATAAGATTAAGCACTCTTTTATCCATATCCAAAACATCAAAATTAAACTCTTGATTGGGGGCATAATCTTTCCATTTTTCAGCTTTAACGGCTTGTATAAACTTTCTTATATCAAGTATATTACACGCAAAACTACTTCCGTCGCCTTGTGAATAGAAACCACTGAAAAAGATTTCAGACGGATTTATATCAATCTCCAATTTTGAGCATATCTCCACAAAATCAAAGTAAGTGTTTTGCCACCACCAGTGGCTATCGACCTCTTTGTATCGGTACTTGTCTAATACTTTTTCTTGTACCTCTGTTTCTAATTCTTCATATTTATAGATTGATATCGTAATTTTTTCCATTGCTACTCTATTTTGTGTTGTTTATTCTGTCTTCTAAAAGAAGGTCTAAGATTTCCCATTCGCTTTGATATATTTCATCTGCAAAAGTGTAAGTATCATCATCTTCATTCCATTGATACTGCTCAAAATCTTCATCCTCTAAATTATACTCTATGAGAGTACCCTCTTTATAAATTGCTTTTCCGTATATTAAGTTCCCTAACTCTTCATACTCGTGTACATAATCTGTTATACCTAACTTTTCGGCTATCTGACAAACTTCATCAATGTTGGGTCTCCACTTGGTTTCGTATCTATATACGCCCTCGCTTTGTTGGTCTATACTAAAAAAGTAAGTATTTCCGTCTTTGATAAAGTTGGGTAGCTGTCCGCAATTCTCCTGCTCTCCCTTGTCTATCATCTGTTGAAAGAGGGTATCTATCTCTCGGATTTGCTTTTCTGTTCCCTCAAAAACTAAATTATTGTTGCACCAATTTGCCATTGTCTTGTGGTTTTACAAAGGCGATTATAGATATAACCGCCTTTGGGTTTGTATTAATTTTCTGTCTGTCTGCTGTTAGTTATAGCAAAACATATCTTCTCCGTGTTCTGCGAAAACATTACAAAGGTCAAAGGCTTTTTGTCCTCTGCTTTGTGCAGTTCCGCCCATAACTAAGGATTTCAATTTGCTTTCATCGTCCTTGTAATTACATACATTTTGATAGTACCCAGTAACGGCGTTGTATGCTCCAAACAAAGTTCCTTTCGTGGTTTCCATTTGTTGGCTATCACTAACCATTGCGTACATAAAAGCATCATCAACGGTATTTTTAAAGACGGTCGATAGTTCATCGGTGTTACCTTTTTTCAAGTGTTCTAATGTTTCTTTATTAGGACACAAAGCCAATTCTATTAACTTTCGTACTTCTCGGTCGTTTACTCGGATTTTTGCCCACTCGTTAAATGTTCCCTCTAATCGGTCGCTTAACTTATTGGCTAATCCCATAACCTTGTGAGCGTTGGCTAATCGCTGTTTTGCCCCTGATGTATGACGGATACGAACCACATTATTCATATTTTTAAATGCAGCGTTCAGCGTATTTTGACACACTATTCGGATAGGCGTGAAGGCGGCTGTAATACTTCCACTTCCATCGTGGCTTGTGGTTAAAAAAATGTACTTTTCAGTTACATCATCACCATTGCCCACTCGGATATAACTTGGTAATTTGGCGGTTATAAAAATCTTCTCGCCTTTGCCTAAAGCCCCTGCGGTTTCGTACAATATTCTATTGCCACCTCCAACAATCTCATCGAAAAAGGCAAATGCCTCGTGGTTTTGTACGACTTGGTAGTCTTTACCCACTACGCCTAAAATCTCATTGTTATCATCTCGCATCGTGGCAAATGCGTTCGGCACTTCGATTTCGCTGTCGTAAAACTCTATTCCCTGCTGGGTGGTTTTCAATCCTTTACCCTTAGTATATAAAGGCTCTTTGCTGACTTCAAAATTCAATCCTGCGTATTGTATGGCTTCTTTACTCGTTGGGTGTTCGCTTACGATTTGTCCCAATCCGTGCCAAGCCTTTTCCTTTACGCTGAAAAAACTATACTTTCCCGTTCTGCTGTTGTAATTAATGTTATGTGCCATTGTTCTAAAATTTTAAATGTTCCTAAATTATTTTTTGTTACTCTGTTAATTAAAATGGTAAATCATCTTCGGTCTCCTCAATCGGTTGTGGCGTTATTACTCCCTTTCCGTTGGTTGTTTCCGTGTTCTGTCTTTGTCCACTTGCGTGTAACTTAATTTTTGAAGTATGAAAATTAAGTCCTGCTTTGGGTTCTCCGTCTTTGCTAAGCCACGCCCTTGCACTTACTCGCCCAGTAAGTTCCACTAAAGCCCCTTTGGTTAAAATCTTGGCTACATTAGTACCCTGCCAGTATGCACAATCGAAAAAAGCAGTTTGCTGTATGTCTTCGCCCTGCTTGTTACGATAATGGTCGTTTACGGCAATTGAAAAGTTTACTACCTTTCTGTCGTTAGGAAGTGCTTTCACCTCCGCATCTCTTGTTAGTCGTCCTGTAATGTTCATCTTGTCTAATTTTTAAAATTGATAATTCTTGTTAAATACTCATTCTGTTATGGTCTGCCCACGCTTTGCTCTCTTACGAGGTTGTTTTGAAAATTTTCATTATTCGGTAATGAGAGGAAGAGCGGTTTCGTTTAAAATCCATTACTAATACATTATGTTTTGTATGTTTCATATTGACCTTTTTTTTTATTCGTATAAAGAGCCGGAATATGCTGGTTTCGTTTCGAGGGCCTATAAAAAGTAGTGTTTAGACCCTACAAGGTTTTTCAGAAAAATACGCTCCTTGGAGGAAGATTTTTTTGAAAACCCGTAGGGCTTGACCTTGTGGGGGCGTTAAGAACACGGAAATACTTTTGCCCTTCGAATACGAAAACCGTATTACGGCCATTTAACACTCCCGAAAAAAAGGTGGAAATAGGAAGAGGGATACGAAACAACTATTCGGTAATGGTTACAATCGAAACATTAAGCTCTGTATCGATTACCGAATATTTTTACCATTATCTAAGATTTATTTCTAAATAAAATTACCGCTACAAAACAGGAAGAAAAGGAATGTTTTGTAACGGTAGTTTGGGTAAGTATAAAATTCTTAGTAGCTCTTTGGATAGGGTTTTTCACAGAAAAATCATAGCCAATGTGCTACAAGAATAAAAAAGCAATTTTTAAGCATAACTTAAAGACAAATTCTGCAATTTTTGTGAGGCTAACTCCATATCTTTACTAATCTTTGTATTTGTAATTTTTGCATAAATTTCTGTGGTATGAATATGTTTATGTCCAAGCATTTTACTGATACTTTCTATTGGAATATCTTCAGTCAGCATCAAGGTGGCAAAGCTATGTCTTGCCCAATGGAAGGTAATGGGTTTATCTCGAAAAATTCCACATTCATTCATAATTATTTTGAGATATTTATTACAGGTACTATTACTCGGTACGGGAAGTAATGCACCATTTTTTCCTAAACCTTCATACTTCTTTAAAATCATTTCTGGAATTTCCAATACTCGAACATTACAAGGTATTTTTGATTTTTGTCGTCGTTTGATGAGCCACTTATGACCATCAAAGAACTCTTGCAAATGGACAGAACTAAGTTGGTATATATCAATGTATGAAAAACCTGTGAAACAACTAAAAAGAGCTAAATCTCGAACTAATTCTATGGTTTTTCTCACTTTTTTAGAAAAATCATCAGAAGGGGTGTATTCAATGAGCTTTATAATCTCTGATTTTAAGAGATAACCTCTATCTTTTGGTACAAGTGTATTTTTATAGTGCCGAAAAGGATTAACAATAATGATGTTGTCATTTAATGCTCTTTTTATGGTTCGTAAAAGCGGTCCCATATTACCATAAATACTATTGTGGTCTAACCCTCTCTCTATTCTAAGATAATAGTCATAATCATCAATAAAGGTTTTATCAAGCTCTATCAATTCTATATCGTCTCTGTGAAGTTTTTCTTTAAGAAATCGTTCTAAATTTCCATAGGCATTTTTATGAGTATTATAACTTCCTGGGGCTCTCAATTTCTTCTCAACTTTGAGTTCAAAATCTTTGAGTAAACCCTGAAAGCATTTTAATAAGGTGTGTCCCGAATGTTCTCTGCCTAAATATCTATCTTTTACTTTTTTTGCAGTTACATACCCCTCGTATTTTAGCATATCGCTATAAATATTCTGGATATTGGTTTCAATGGCTTTTAATTTTTTGTTGATTTGCTTAGCTTCGTCGGTTTTTCCGCACACTTGACTATTCTGCAAGTCCAACGAAGGAGATAAACTCAACTTGGTAGAAAAGGGTTCATTTTTTCCGTTAATGGTAATCCTTGCCATAATGGGAATAGTTCCATCGGCTTTCGGATTTTTTCTTTTTAGGTAAAACAATACTGTGAATGTTGTTCTTTTGGTCTGTTTCATCACTCCATATTTTATAGTTACTAAATTAGTTTCTATTGAGTAACAATGAAAGATGAAATTTTACGCAAAGTACTGAAATATAACCTCTTTAATGAAAAACTTTCTATACAAATCAAGTAACTGATAAGTAACTCAACTTTGTCATTTGAGGTCAAATCTCAGTAAATCACAGTCTGCAAGTTAGAGGTAAATAAATAATTAATCTCTTATTTTACAACTAATTATGATTTTTTTCATAATTTTGCTTTTTGACTAAATGTTTATTTTAAACTTTAGATTTGTGATTGGTTATTTTTTGGAAAGGCACATTCAAAACACAAATGCAACGCTTAAATAACTTAATTATTGGCATACTGGAGAAAGAAAATTAGCTGAAAATTATTACAAAGCTGTAAACCTATCTCTAATCAATCCTGGGTGGAAAAAGTATTACACCATTTTGTATTACCTTGTGGGGTATCACTTTTCTTCCTCTCGCCAAAAGAAGGAGATACTAAAAAAGCTAAAAGAACTTATCAATGAAACACATTTTACCTTTTATTTTAGAATATTAAACAATTTGAAATGAAAAAAACCTCAAAATCAGTTTTTTGAGGTTTTTTATTTATAACAAAAAAATATTTTACTTGGTCTTTGTAGGAGCCATCATCATGATCATGCGCTTGCCTTCTAATTTTGGCATTTGTTCTACTTTACCAAACTCTTCTAAATCTTGCGCAAGTTTTAAAAGCAGAATTTCGCCTTGGTCTTTAAACACAATTGAACGACCTTTGAAGAATACATAAGCCTTCAATTTAGCACCATCTTTCAAGAAGCTTTCTGCATGGCGTTTTTTAAATTCATAATCGTGCTCATCGGTATTTGGACCGAAACGAATCTCTTTAATCACCACTTTGGATTGCTTAGCCTTCATTTCCTTTTTGCGTTTTTTCTCATCATAGAGGAATTTTTTGTAGTCCAAAATCTTGGCCACAGGTGGTTTAGCATTTTCCGTGATGAGCACCAAATCCAGCCCTCTTTCCTCGGCCCAGGCTAAGGCTTGGCTAGTTTTGTAAACACCTTGCTCTATGTCTTCTACATCACCAACGACACGCACTTCTGGCACGTGGATATTCTCATTTATCTTGTGTTGGTCCTCGTTTCTATTGGAGGGGCGAAATCCTCCTAATCTCTTTTTTGCGATAATATTTAAAGTTTTGGTTATACTTAGTTTAAAAAATGCCGTGGCAAATATCGTAATATTTAAAAGAATTTGCAATATTTAAAACACTGATTTTAAACATTTAATTCTTTTTCTAAAAGTGATTTAAAATCTTGAATGCTAAAACTGCCTAAATCCCCCTCGCCGTGTTTGCGCACAGAGACAGTTTGGCTGCTCTCTTCCTGCTCGCCCACAATGAGCATATAAGGGACTTTATTAATCTCCGCATCACGGATTTTTTTACCCGTTTTCTCAGCGCGAGCATCTACACTTCCCGCGATGTTCACATCTTGCAATTCAGCCAAAACCTTGTAGCTATAATCTAGATATTTATCGCTAATTGGCAAGATTTTAAACTGCTCAGGTGCTAGCCATAGTGGCAAGTTTCCGCCTGTGTGCTCGAGCAAAATCGCTACGAAACGCTCCATAGAGCCAAATGGTGCACGATGAATCATCACAGGGCGGTGTTTTTCATTATCGCTACCGATATAGCTTAAATCAAAGCGCTCTGGCAAGTTGTAATCCACTTGAATGGTTCCGAGCTGCCAGCTGCGTCCAAGCGCATCTTTTACCATGAAATCCAATTTTGGACCATAGAAAGCCGCTTCGTTGTATTTGATTTTATAATTTAAGCCCTTTTCTTTGGCTGCGGTGATAATTGCATTTTCTGCCTTTTCCCAATTCTCCTCGCTTCCGATGTATTTGGAGTGGTCTTCTTGGTCTCTTAGCGAAACTTGCGCCGTGAAGTCCTCAAAGCCTAGCGTGTCAAACACATATAGCACCAAATCGATTACTTTTTTAAACTCATCAAGCAATTGGTCTGGTGTGCAGAAGATATGCGCATCATCTTGCGTAAAGCCGCGCACCCGAGTAAGCCCGTGGAGCTCGCCACTTTGCTCATAGCGGTACACGGTGCCAAATTCTGCAAAGCGTTTCGGCAAATCTCTGTAAGACCATTGTGCGGAGTTGTAAATCTCGCAGTGGTGTGGGCAATTCATAGGTTTCAGCAAGAATTCCTCGCCCTCATTGGGGGTTTTTATTGGCTGAAAGCTATCTTCGCCATATTTTTCATAGTGTCCGGAGGTTACATACAAATCCTTATGCCCTATGTGAGGGGTTACCACCATTTCGTAGCCTGCTTTTTGTTGCGCTTTTTGCAGGAAGGCTTCCAATTTGCGTCTTAGGGCAGCTCCTTTTGGCAACCACAATGGCAAGCCTGCACCTACTTTTTCTGAAAAGGTAAAGATGCCTAATTCTTTGCCCAGTTTTCTATGGTCGCGGCGTTTAGCCTCTTCTAAATTGTCTAAATATTCCTTTAAATCCTTCTGTTTAGGGAACGAAATGCCATAAACGCGGGTAAGCTGCGGATTTTTCTCATTGCCACGCCAATAGGCGCCAGCAGCGTTCAAGATTTTCACGGCCTTCACCAGCCCAGTGTGCGGAATATGCCCCCCTCTACATAGGTCGGTAAAATTCTCGTGCGTACAGAAAGTGATAGAGCCATCTTCTAAGTTCTCGATTAATTCCGTTTTAAAAGGGTTGTCGGCATACACCTTCAAGGCCTCTGCTTTGCTCACAGGGTAGAGCTTAAATTCACTTTTAAGCTTTGCGTGTTCCAGCATTCTCTGCTCGATTTTCTCAAAATCTTTTTCAGAAATCGGCTGGTCGCCAAAGTCCACATCATAGTAAAAGCCATTCTCTATGGCAGGGCCAATGGTAAGTTTTGCCTCAGGGTAAAAATCCAAAATCGCCTGCGCCAACAAGTGCGCAGAAGAGTGCCAAAACGCCTTTTTCCCTAGCTCATCGTTCCAGGTTAATAGTTGCACTTCGGCATCGTGCGTAATGGGCGTGCTGATTTCCACCTGCTTCCCGTCTACTAACGCGGAGATTACATTCCTTGCCAAGCCCTCGCTGATGCTTTGTGCAATTTCTAATGGAGTGACTTGCTGTTCATACGATCGAACACTTCCGTCCGGTAATTTGATATTAACCATATATTTATTTTAGATAAGTCGCAAATTTAAGCATTTAAATATTAATCTTACTCATTGGCCTTTATTAAATTACAACCAAAACCCTAAAAACACCACCCGCCACAAGCCTTAAAGCCCCCAAAATACACCTGCCCCTGCCCAACAAAGCTTATTAAGCAAAAGAATCGCCCCCGCTCTTACCTAACACAAGAGCGCCAACACCCATTCGGCAAAAGCACGCACTTTTTATCATTAAGCGGAGGGGAGATAAAAAACATTCGCCCTATTTTCATCATTAAATCAAAGCCTAAAAACAACTTTTGCCACAAGAAACATAAAAGTAATAAGAATAAACATAAAATTAGCGACAAAAAACATAAAAATATAAAAACAAAATAGGAAAGTAATAGGTAAAAAAGCGAAATAACTCAAATAAAGTATAAAAGTTTCATAATAAAGAGTATAATTTTAAATAAAAAAGAGCGCAGTGCAAGCAAAAAAATAAAAATTAACACTTAGGGCTGTGAAAGTTTCAGAATGAAATGCAAAAGTTGTGGGGGAAAATGCAAAAGTCGCGGGGGAAAATGCAAAAGTTGCGGGGGGAAATGCAAAGTACGCGGGGGGAAATGCAAAGTACGCGGGGGAAAATGCAAATGTAACGGGGGAAAATGCAAAAGTCGCGGGGGAAAATGCAAAGTACGCAGGGGAAAATGCAAAAGTCGTGGGGGGAAAAGCAAATGTAACGGGTAAAAAGGCAAATGTAACGGGTGAAAAAGCAAATGTAATGGGTAAAAAGGCAAATGTAACGGGTAAAAAGGCAAATGTAACGGGTAAAAAGGCAAGTGTACAAGGTAAAAAGGTAAGTGTGCGAACACAATAAGCCCTCTTCACCTTAAAAAAAGGCAGGATTTGCATATAAAATAAGGGGGGAGACAGAAAAAAAAGGAGTTTTAGGCAGCTTAGCCCTTCACGAAGCGGTAATTTTGAACCGCTACGCCCAAAGTTTCGCCCTGTGTGTAGGGTGTTTCTGCATAGCAAACGGCTTGCGTGCCATTGGCTTCGAGCGAGATTTCATAGCCGCGCCCAATGAAGCGGCTGTGCTTCACCTGCATCGGAATGCCGTGGGGCGTGATTTTAAGTTCGTGCAAATAGCTTAGGCATAGCTCACCAGTTGGGTTTGGGATTTGGAGCATATCACAATCGTGCGCTTCCCAGTGGTTCACTTTGCCGAATAATTCTGCCACATACAGGTTTTTGGGCGCGAGGTAGATGTCCTGCGGCGTCCCGATTTGTAGGATTTCGCCCTTTTTCATAATAATTAAGCGGTCGGCGTAGCCAAGGGCATCATCGGCACGGTGCGATGAGAATAGTACGCCCATATTTTGCTCCTCGCAATATTGGATTAATTGCTGTCGGATTTTGATATGCAGCGCGGCATCGAGATGGCTAAAAGGTTCATCGAGGATAAGCATCTTGGGCATCTTGGCGAGTGTGCGCGCAATGGCAACACGCTGCTGCTGCCCGCCGCTTAGCTCCACGGGTCTTCTGTGCGCGAATTCCGAGAGGGAAAGTACTTCGAGGATTTCGGCAACGCGCTGTTTTTTCCGTTCTTGGTAGATGTTGCTTAGGTGTTTACCCACATTTTCGGCCACTGTCATATACAGGGAGAGGTCAAAATCTTGGGCTACATACTTCATATCCTCGTGCCCCGGGATAAGCTGCTGCTTAGGGCCTTTGATGAGGTCGCCATTAAAGAAAATTTGCCCTGCATCAGGTTCCAAAATGCCATAAATGAGTTTTAAGAGGGTAGATTTTCCGCTGCCGCTTTCGCCTAAAATGCAGGTGCGCTCGGTGCTATTGATTTTAAAGTGAATGTTTTTTAAAACGGCCACCTCGGGGCTGTATTTGAATTGAAGGTTTTCTACGCTGAGCATTATTTTTTAAAGGCTAATGGGGTTTTGATGTTTTTATACTCATAGAGCGACATTTTTAGGGAGCCTACGGCTAATTCTGCTTGTAGTAAAATGGGGATTAAATTGGTGTCATCGCTCACCCAAATGGTAACACTTTCTTGCTCCTTAAATACGCGGCCACTTTGCACATAGGGGCGCATTTTGATGCACTTGATGCTCCCGAATTTGGATTTGATGCTCTCTCTGCCCAAAACTTTTAGCTTAAATGGGTAGATTTGCCCGTCCATAAAGACATTGATGTTCTTGGTACTCCCTTCGGTGAATTCTGTATTTGCGATGGTTCTTAGGTAGTAAAACGCCGAGAGCATATCTTGGATTTCGGTATTGTAGCTATAAGTAGTTTTTTTGCCGTTTTCTAAGTTATGCTCGTAGACATATTTTTTGCTATGGTCAAATTTTAAAACTTTGTTTTTGGTGTAGCCCCCTTCGTTGATGTTTCGGATAAATTTGCTGGGTTTATAGCTTTGCTTGTCGATGAAAGTTTCGTAGCGGTCTTCCACTTTAAAGAATACGCGCACGGCACCGCTTGAGCTGCCCTTGCCCACGATGTGCCAATGTGGGCGCGCGTTGTAGGTAGTTTCTTTCACTTTAAGCGAGGCAAAACCAGCGTTTAAAATCCCGTAATGCACGCGGTATTTCAGAAATTCCTCATTGGAGAAGCCCTGTGCTTGCCCCGAGAGGCAAATGCACGAGAGAAGGAGTAGTATTATTTTCTTCATAATCTCAATATTTAGGAGCTAAGCAGGGCAAACTCTTTGCCATTTTTCCTGAATGCTTTGATTTTTCATCAGGTTTAAAATGCTTTTTAGCTCGGTTTATTTCTGGGAGAGTATATTTTTTACCCCTTCGTAAATTTCAGTAGCGGTAAAAGGCGTTCCTTGGGTTTTATTAATTTTAAGAGCGTTTATTAGAAACTCATCTCGTATCAGCCTTACGAGTTGCCCTTGGTTCAGCTCAGGGATAATTACATATTTATGCTTAGCTAAAATTTCGCCTAAGTTTTTAGGGAATGGGCATATGTAATTCAGCTGGACATGCGCTACCGAAATTCCATCTTGAGCAAGCAGAGGGGTGGCCGCTAAAATAGATCCGTATGTGCTTCCCCATCCTAGGATTAAGATTTCGGCATCTTCATTGCCGTATTCATAGGTAGCTTGTGGAATAAAATCTTGAATTTTATTGATTTTTTCTGCCCTTTGTTTTACCATAAATTCATGGTTATCTGGATTGTAGCTCACGTCACCAGTTAAGTTTTGTTTTTCCAGTCCTCCCACGCGGTGCTCCAGTCCTGGCATGCCAGGGATAGCCCAATCTCTCACACCGTTTTCATCTCTTAAATAAGGCAAGAAAGGATCTTTGTTTTGTGGAGAAACTGTTTTTGGGTGAATTTCTTGTAAATCTTCGGCAGTTGGGAATTTCCAGGGCTCAGAGCCATTGCCTAAATAGCCATCAGATAGCAACATCACAGGAGTCATGTGTTCAAGTGCAATGCGACATGCCTCGTATGCCATTTGGAAACAATCTCGTGGCGATTTGGCAGCTACCACCACTAGCGGCGCCTCTCCATTTCGCCCATACACGGCTTGTAGCAAATCGGCTTGTTCCGTTTTGGTTGGCAAACCAGTAGAAGGCCCTCCACGCTGAACATTTACGATTACAGACGGCAATTCAAGCATGATGGCAAGTCCTATGGCTTCTGTTTTTAGAGCAATTCCAGGTCCTGATGAGGCAGTAACGGCCAAATCGCCCGCGTAGGCAGCTCCAATGACTGATGCCATTGCCGCGATTTCGTCCTCTGCTTGAAATGTTTTAACGCCTAAATTTTTATACTTGGCTAAGTGGTGTAAAATATCTGAGGCAGGGGTGATGGGGTAGCCACCATAAAATAAATCCAGCTTTGCCTTTTGTGCAGCAGCCACAAGCCCGATTGCTAGTGCGTGATTTCCTGTGATGTTTCGGTATTTTCCTGCGGGCATTTGGGCGGGCTTTACTTCAAATCTCTCGGTGAAAGTATCGCTAATTTCTCCAAAATGGTATCCTGCTTTTAGCACTTGAATGTTAGCTTCCAGAATGTCTGGTTTATGGCTGAATTTATTTTTTAGAAAATTAATTGTAAAGTCAAGCGGGCGACTATACAGCCAATACACAAAGCCTAGCGCAAACATATTTTTGGTGCGGTCTTTATCCTTGGTGCCGAGCTCAAAATCTTTTAGCGCTTCGTGGGTTTGCTTCGTAATATCGATTTCGTAGACTTTATGGTGTTTTTTTAATTCTTCAAGCGGATTGTATTCAATCTTGGCAAGTTTTAAACTTTTGGCACTAAACCCTTCGGTATTGGCAATTACGATTCCATTGGGGTTTAATTTAAATTGATTTTTGATAAGTGCCGCGGCATTCATCGCAACTAAAACATCGCACCCGTCTCCTGGGGAGGTGATTTTTACGCTGCCGAAGTGTAATTGAAAGCCTGAAACGCCTGCAATGGTGCCTGCGGGCGCACGGATTTCGGCAGGGAAATCTGGAAATGTACTTATATCGTTGCCTATGTGTGCGGAGGTGTTGGTAAATTGTGCGCCTGTGAGCTGTATGCCATCACCAGAGTCTCCGGCAAAGAGGATTACGGCTTGTTTTAGTTCTGTTTTCACTAGGATTGTAAGTTTATAATTTCTTTGATTTCAGGGGCGTGTTTCTTGATGGTCATTTCCACGCCAGATTTGAGCGTCATTTGGTTTACGCTGCACCCCATACAGGTGCCTAGTAGGCGCACGGTAACTATATTGTCGGTAATGTCGATAAGCTCAATGTCTCCGCCATCTGATTTTAAGAAAGGTCTTATCTCATCTAAGGCGGTTTGTACTTTTATTTTTAAATCTTCTTGCATAGGTTTAAGTTTATTGGGTTGAACAGCCTGCCATAGTGGTAATTCGCACGATTTCGGTAGGAGGCAAGTTAGTATTTCTTTCAGCTAAGCTCTGAACCATATTTTTAGCAATGCGCTGGTATGCCTCGCTAGCAATGGAGTTTCCTTGCAGTGCGGCGGGGCGTCCCACATCACTAGCCTCGCGAATGCTCTGCACGATTGGCACTTCGCCTAGGAACGGAATGTTATTTTGCTCGGCTAAGTTTTTAGCTCCATTTTCACCAAAAATGTAGTATTTATTATCCGGCAATTCCGCTGGTGTAAAGTAAGACATGTTTTCTACAATGCCTAGCACAGGCACATTGATGGCTTCTAGCTTAAACATACCGATTCCCTTTCTAGCATCGGCAAGGGCTACTTGTTGCGGTGTACTTATGATTACGGCGCCAGTGATTGGTAATTGCTGAACAAGGGAGAGCTGAATATCGCCAGTCCCAGGGGGGAGGTCTATGATAAGGAAGTCTAATTTACCCCAATTTGCTTCGTGAATTAATTGTTGTAAAGCCTTAGAAGCCATTGCTCCACGCCAAACAATTGCTTGCTCTGGATCGGCAAAAAATCCGATAGAAAGCAATTTTACACCATAACTTTCTACAGGCTGAATTTTTGAAACGCCATCTACTTCCACCGATTGAGGTTTGGCATTTTCTACATCAAACATTAGCGGAATAGAGGGGCCGTGAATATCGGCATCGAGCAAGCCCACAGAGAAGCCCATATTTTTTAGGCTAATGGCAAGGTTGGAGGCAAGGGTAGATTTTCCTACGCCCCCTTTACCAGACGCTACTGCGATGATGTTTTGAACGCCGTCTAATTTCTTGCCTAAAATCTTTGGGTTTTCAGGCGAAACGGGAGCCTGTTTTGGGGTAGGCTTGGCAGTAACTTTGATTGCCAAATCCGCTTCAGGTAATTTATCTTTGATGGCAGCAGTAAGTGCCTCTTCCAATTTCTTTTTGTCGTGCATAGTAGGCGAAGGAGACTCTGCATCAATCATGATTTTGCCTCCCATAATTTGCAAGTTTTTCACCCACTGCATAAGCCCCATGGCTTCTAAAATGTCTTTTATGTCGTTTTTTGTAATACTCATAGGTAAATCTGTATTATGCAAAGGTAAAAATAAATATTATAAGTGGTATTAGGAAATAAAGTTAAATAGATTTTCTCACCACATGAAATAGAAAAAATGGATTTTTGCCTATTTTTTAAAGACTAAAAATTGGATTTCGGTGTTTTCTCCATCATTGAGAACTTGATTTTTTATTAAGTTGCTTGATTCAGAATCGTGAAAAAAATTGGTGAATAAATCTTTCTTTTAGTCTATCCTCTGATTGTGAGTGTTTTGTTTCGTCTTAGTGCTAGCGGAAAGGAAAATTTAATTGAACTAAGTTATGATTTATATCACTTTTTTGACTACCTTTGTAAAAATACAAAATTTTTAATTTATGAAGAAATCAGTTTTATTAGTATTAGCAGCCGGTTTCGTAGGTTTTACTTCTTGCGAGAAAAAACAAGCAGTTGAGGCTACAGATGCTGTAGAAGTAACCAATCAGCCAAGCGAGAGCACAAGCCTTTTTGCAGTGAATGCTGAAAAATCAAATGTAGAATGGCGTGCCTTTAAATTCTATGAATCTGAAAACAAAGAAGCAGGACACAACGGATTTTTTAAATTTAAATCGGGTGAGGTAGGCGTAGAAAACGGAGTATTGACTTCGGGAACTTTCACTATCGATGTGGCAAGTTTGGAAAGTTTAGACTTAAATGATGATCCAGATAGCAAAGCAAAACTGGACGGGCATTTAAAGTCTGAGGATTTCTTGAATGTAGAAAAATATCCAGAGGCTACCTTTGTAATCACTTCTGTAAAACCAATAGAAGGGGAGTATAATACGGAAATTAGCGGAAACTTAAAACTAAGAGAAATCGAGAAAAACATTACAGTAAAAGCAAATGTTTCTGTAGAAGGAGATCAATTGCAATTGAATTCAGAAGAATTTAGCATCAACAGAAAAGATTTCGGCGTTAATTTCGAAGGAAAGCAAGGTGTTGTAATTCGTGACAATGTTGCTTTGAAAGTGAACATTGTAGCAGATAAGGAAGTTAGTGTAAAATAAACTTCGGTAAAATATTTTAAATAGTTGAAAATTAAGCTGTTCGTGTTTCGAGCGGCTTTTTTATGTGCATTTGCCAATAAATTAATGTGAATTTTGTATTTTTGGGCTTTAATCTAGCGAAAGATGATAGAAGAAATAAAATCTTACTTACAGGAGATTGAGGAATTTAGCCCTGAAAGTGCAGCGAAAATTGAGGAATTTAGAATAAAGTTTTTAGCTAAAAAAGGATTACTAAATGATCTTTTTGCCCGTTTTAAAGAGGTGCCAAACCACGAGAAAAAAGAAGTGGGGCAAGCTCTAAATAAGTTAAAGCAAAAAGCTACCGAGAAAATCAATGCGCTAAAATCTCAAAATGCAAGCGCCGAGGCTCAAAGCCAAAAAGAGGATTACACCAAGCCAGGGGAGCCGTTTATTTTAGGAAGCAAGCACCCAATCAGCATTGTAAAAAATAGAATTATCGAGATTTTTAAAAGAATCGGTTTTGCCCTATCAGACGGGCCAGAAATCGAGGATGATTGGCATAATTTTACTGCACTGAACCTACCTGAATATCACCCTGCAAGAGATATGCAAGATACTTTCTTCATTCAGCAAAATCCAGATGTGCTGTTGCGCACGCACACTTCGTCTGTGCAGATACGCTATATGGAGGAGCACAAGCCTCCCATTAGAATTCTATCGCCAGGCCGCGTATACCGAAACGAGGCAGTGTCGGCACGCTCGCACTGTATGTTCCACCAGATTGAGGGGCTTTACATAGATAAAAATGTTTCTTTTGCAGATTTGAGACAAACGCTACAATACTTTACCACAGAGCTTTTTGGTAAATCAAAAATTAGGCTTCGCCCGTCATATTTCCCGTTCACTGAGCCAAGCGCTGAGGTAGATGTGTACTGGGGGCTGGAAACAGAAACTGATTATAGAATGACCAAAGGTACTGGCTGGCTGGAAATTATGGGTTGTGGTATGGTAGACCCTAATGTGCTTAAAAATGTAAACATTGACCCAGAGGAATATAGCGGTTTTGCCTTTGGGCTTGGTTTAGAGCGCATTGCCTTGCTTTTATATCAAATTGGCGACATTCGTATGTATTTTGAAAACGATGTGCGATTCTTGGAGCAATTTAAAGCCGAAATGGGAATGTAATACGCACATTTCTATGCGATTAATTGTTTTTACGCTATGTGCAACATTGCTTTTTGCGTGTAGCGCCAAGACTGATGCCCCTGTGCTTAATGACTCATCTCAGGGGGTAAGTTACCCTACATTTGAAAAACCTTTGGTGAATTTGCCGTATAATCCTAGTAATTTAGCCAAGTTTAAGCAAGAAAAACAGCCATATTTGCAAGCTTTTTTCAGAGATTATTGGGAGGCAAATCAGGTGAGTGCAGGGCTCTTGGTTGCTAAAAATGGCGAAATTATTTTTGAAAAATATTTAGGGCAAGCGGATAAAGCAGCAAATGAGGACCTAATGCAAGATACCCCCATTCATTTGGCATCTATTTCCAAGGTGCTCACAGCCGTGGCCATATTGCGCCTAGTGCAGGCAGGTAAATTGAAATTAGAGCAGCCCGTGTATAGCCTCTTACCCGCCTTTCCGTACAAGGAGGTTACGGTGCGCGATTTGCTCACGCACCGCAGTGGCTTGCAGAATTATGCCTACTTTAAGCCTCATAAAAAATTTTGGCGCGAGGGCAAAATGAAGACCAATTACGATGTGCTAGAATATCTGGCCAATGGGCTAAGTCAAACTTATAGTCTGCCCAATAAAAATTTCAGTTATTGTAACACCAATTATGCACTTTTGGCTTTAATCATAGAAAAAGTAACAGGGGAGCGTTATCCCATTGCGATGCAAAAAATGGTTTTTGAGCCATTTGGGATGAATCATACATTTGTGTTCGATTACAAAAATCCGCGAGAGGTTTCAAAATCTTATACTTTTAAAGGAGAATTGTGGCCCGAAAGCGACCTAGATGCAATTTGTGGTGATAAAAATATTTATTCCACTCCGCGCGATATCTTGCAGCTAGACCGCGCAATGTATGCCGATAATTTTCTAACGCCCGAACTCAAAAAACTAATGAAACAAGGTTATAGCAATGAAAGGCGCGGCGTAAAGAATTACGGCCTCGGAATTAGAATGATGCAGTGGGATTCTGGCGAAAAACTCCTATATCACAACGGCTGGTGGCACGGAAATTACACCACTTATGTGCGCGGCGAGCAAGATACAATTAGCATCATAGCACTTGGAAATCAGAGGAATCGCTCGGTGTATTCCGCCTTTTCATTAGCAGGGATTTTGGGAAAATACCCCGTGGGCTTGGAAAAAATAAAAAACACCCATTCATTGAATGAAAATCCAAATGATACAATAAATTTGCAAGCTGAATAAAAAACGATTAAAATGGCAGAATTATTTAAATATTGTCCCAATTGCGGGTCTGAAAATCACGAATTCATCAATTCTCACCGTTTCGAGTGTAAGGACTGTGGTTTTGTTTATTATCACAATATGGCAGCGGCTGTAATGGTGATTATTGAGCGAAACGGAAAATATCTTTTTACCATAAGAAATAACGAACCCGCTAAGGGGAAATTAGATTTTCCAGGTGGTTTTGTAGACCCAGGGGAAACCGCAGCAGAGGCGGTAGTGCGCGAGCTGAAAGAAGAATTGGATTTGGATTTAAATATTGATGATTTGCAATTAATCGACACGGAGGCAAATGATTATTTGTTTAAAAATATTCCTTATCGCACACTTGATGTCATTTTTAAAATTACGCTGGACCACGATGTGGTGCTTAAAAAAGAAGACTCAGAAATTCAAGATGTGATGTGGCTTAGCAAAGATGAAATAGATTTAGATAAAATCGGTTTTCGCTCAATGAAAAAAGTAGTCGAAAAACATGTTTTGAAATAAAAAAAACGCTCAAGCAATTGAGCGTTTTTTTATGTAAATTAGAGGGCATGAAAAATCTAAATGGAAAAGTATGAAGTTCAATATTAGTAATTACGAAAGTTATTTGAAATGGATAATATTATTGGCATCTTTCATTGGTGCTATAAGTCAATTTATTAAACTTTTAATTATTGGAGAAGGCTTTTGGATTTTATCTTATTTTTCAGTTTCATATATCGTGGTAGAAGGACTTTTGTGGTTGTTAATACTTTTTTTAGCTTGTGTGATATTTTATATTTCTTATTTACTGCATAAATATTTATTCAAATGTATTTCGCTCATCGTAGTTCTGGTGCTTATTGTTGAGGTGATTATCACCTTTTTAATTCTAAATAAATATAGGTTGTGGTCGTTGTTTACTTTACCCTTTTTTATTATCACATATTTGGGGTTATTTACAGCGTTAAATCGAGAAAATAAAAGTGTAAAGCAAATATTGTTAGAAGGTTATAGAGATAAGGTCTATTTGTACAGCTTGTTAATTTTTGGAATACCTGATTTTTTATTAATTATGGCTTTTCCAAAGCATAAATATGCTTGTGCTTTTTATTATTCAATACCATATGTCAAAGAAAATATCAAAAAGAATGAATTAGTGGATAGAGTTTATTCTAATGATATCTATACATTCGTGAAAAAAAATAATTTAAAAGATGAAAAGAGTTATTTGATGATTTTTAATAATCAAGAAATATTTAATGGTATGAATAAAGAATTAGATTTGAGAATAGATTATGAAGAAATATACATAAATGAAAGGAAGAAAATCTATGACAATAAAGAAAATTCTAGGTGAGATTTATTAGAATGAATTTAAAGAAAAGTATTTTTAATTGGAGAAAAACTAAATTTACTAAACTCTCAATCTATAACTCATAACTTCCCCACAAATTCACATCAAAAATCATAGAAAAATACAATTAAAATTGTTGTATATTTGTTTGTGTTAAATGAAAAAAAACATAATATAATGCAAAACAAAGTACAAATCCCATGGCAAGATCGTCCAGAGGGATCCAAAGATGTCGTGTGGCGATACGACCAAAATCCAATCATAGATCGTTACGCAATCCCTAGCTCCAATAGTATCTTCAATAGTGCCGTAGTACCGTTTGAAGATGGCTTTGCGGGAGTGTTCCGTTGCGATAACAAGGCGGTGCAGATGAATATTTTTGCAGGATTTAGCAAAGATGCAGTGCACTGGGATATTGAGCACAATCCCATTGATTTTGCCAAGGATCCTGATACCGAGATGATTCACTCTGATTACAAATACGATCCGCGTGTTATTTTTATCGAAGATCGCTACTGGATTACTTGGTGCAATGGCTACAATGGGCCGTCAATCGGGGTGGGCTACACTTTTGATTTTAAAAAATTCTATCAGTGCGAAACTGCCTTTTTACCATTTAACCGAAATGGCGTTTTGTTCCCACGAAAAATCAACGGAAAATATTGTATGCTCAGCCGCCCAAGCGACAACGGGCACACAGCGTTTGGCGATATTTTCTTAAGCTATAGCCCCGATATGAAATACTGGGGCGAGCATCGTTTTGTGTTCGGAGCTACTCCATTTGAGGATAGTGCTTGGCAATGTCTAAAAGTAGGAGCAGGCGCGGTGCCAATCGAAACAGAAGAAGGCTGGCTAGTCATTTATCATGGCGTAATCCGCACTTGCAACGGCTATCGCTATGCAATGGGTTCTGCCTTGCTGGATTTGGACGACCCGAGCAAAGTGCTTTATCGCACACAAGACTATATTTTAGGACCTGCGGCACCTTATGAATTGGTAGGAGATGTGCCAAATGTAGTGTTCCCTTGTGCGGCGTTACATGATTTTGAAAAAGATAGAATTGCGATTTATTATGGCGCAGCAGACACCCATGTGGGATTGGCGTTTGCGCATATTTCAGAATTGATTCAATTTACCAAAGAACATTCGTTATAATTTAAGTTTAACCGAGAATCAAAAAAGGGTGAAAAATACTTTTTTTGGTTCTTTTTTATTTTATAAACTTGATAGAAATGAGAACAATACATTTATTTTATCTTAGTTTTTTAGGGCTAATCTTGTCGTGCACCACGGTGCAGAATAATGCTGAGCCAAAAAAAACAGCATTTAGCACAATTCACAAAGACCAAATCATACCCGTTCCGCAAAAGGTAGAATATGAAAAGGGAGCTTTTGTATTTTCGCCTGAAACCAAAATTTATATTTCAAACGAAAATCAGCGTTATGTGGCAGAATTGATTCAGGCTAAATTTCAGCCTGCAATGGGCTATGATTTAAAAATCGTTACCCAAAAACCAAAAACGAATTTTATAGGTTTTGAAGAAGATGCCAATTTAAAACCAGAAAATTATACTTTAAAAGTAAATCCAAATTTTATAGAATTAAAGGCAAGCGACCGAGCAGGCTTTGTGTATGCCTATGAGTCTTTACGCCAATTGCTTCCGCCAGAAATTGAGTCGGGAAATTTAATCAAGAAACAATGGGCGGTACAAGCGCAAAACATTACAGATTTCCCAGGGTTTAAATGGCGTGGCGTGATGCTTGATGTGTCGAGACATTTTTTCTCTAAAGATTATATTTTAAGCACAATCGATCGTTTGGCTTTGTTGAAAATGAATACACTTCATTTGCATTTAATAGATGACCAAGGTTGGCGAATAGAGATTAAAAAATATCCAAAACTTACTGAAGTAGGCGCATGGCGTGCAGACCACGAAGATAAACATTGGGATGCTCGCCCTCCGCAAAAACCTGGCGAAAAGGCTACTTATGGAGGCTTTTATACCCAAAAAGAGCTGAATGAAATCGTGGCTTATGCTACCGAGCATGGCATCAATGTAGTTCCAGAAATCGAGATGCCAGCCCATGTTACGAGTGCAATTGCCGCTTATCCCGAATACTCTTGCCAAGGCAAGCCCGTTACGGTGCCAACAGGTGGGCTGTGGCCAATTACTGATATTTATTGTGCAGGGCAAGAAAAAACTTTTAAATTTTTGGAAGATGTTTTGGATGAAGTGATGGCGATTTTCCCTTCGGAGTACATTCATATCGGGGGAGATGAGGCTACCAAAACCAACTGGAAAACCTGTTCGCACTGCCAAGAGCGAATGAAAAAAGAAGGCCTAAAAGATGAAAAAGAATTACAAAGTTATTTCGTTAAGCGTATCGAAAAATATTTGAACCAGCATGGCAGAAAGTTAGTTGGTTGGGACGAGATCTTGGAGGGCGGCATTGCTCCCGAAGCTACGGTGATGAGCTGGCGTGGCTTTGATGGCGGAATCGAAGCGGCAAATCAAGGACACGATGTTGTGATGACGCCAGGAGACTATGCCTATTTTGACGCCTATCAAGGAACGCCACAAAACGAGCCTTTGGCAATTGGAGGATACAAAACGCTTAGCAAAGTTTATGAATTTAATCCTATTCCGCCACAGATTGCCCCCGACAAGAAACACCATATTCTAGGTGCACAAGCCAATTTATGGGCGGAGTTTGTGCCAAACGAAAAACATTCGGAATACATGTTATATCCACGGCTTTTTGCCATGTCAGAAGTGTTGTGGTCTTCGCCAAAACAGCGCGATATCAAGGATTTCTTCTCTCGTGTATATGTGATGATGGATCGTTTCGACCGATTGGGTATCAATTATGCAAAGAGCATTTACGAAGTTACGGGCAAAGAAAAAATAGATGAAAAGAATCCAGATGTAATTTGGCTGACTTTGTCCAATGAAATTCCAACTGCTATGGACATTCGCTACACCATTGATGATAAAAATTTAGCCAAAAATGTTAAAAAATACACTTCCCCTATCAAGATTACGAAAAATTGCACCGTGCGTGCTTCTTTGTTTAAAGATGGAAAGCCTATCAATAATGTGTATGAGAAAACATTTAAATTCCATAAAGCAGTGGGCGCAACGGTAAGTTATGAACCGATGTATCACAAAAGCTATCAAGGTCAGCGAGAGACTAATATGGTGAATTTGCTCCGTGGTACCGAAGATTTCCACGATGGGCAATGGCAAGCATGGTTGAGAGATGATGCAACTATTACGCTTGATTTGCATAAACCTATCGACATGAGCGAAGTGGTGGTGGGGATGATGCAAAAACAAAGTTCGGGTATTTATTTCCCGCTAGAAGTGGTGGCTTATGTTTCGCTTGATGGCAAGAATTTCAAAAAAGTGGGCGAAATTAAGCAACCTTACGAGGAAAATGGATTTGCCGAGTTAAAGGACTATGTCTTTACATTTAAGCAGCAAAAAGCACAATTTGTGAAAATCTTTATCAAAAATATTGTGAACCCGCCTAAGGGTGGCGACGCATGGATTTTTGTAGATGAAGTCATGGTAAACTAGCCAAAGCCATAATGTTTTAAAAAAAGCCTCTTTAGCTTTAATTTAAGATTTAGGGGCTTTTTTTTTGTAATTGTACTTGGCGTATAATAAAAAGACTTGTAATTTTAACATGCTAAATGCTTGCGATTATAAAAACTTTTTATAGCTTTGCCCCACTCTTATGAAACAGTGTGTGCAATATATAATTAATTGTGATAAGTTTAACAACTTTTTCTTGCCTAGCTCAAGAAAAAGTTTAAACACACCTAGATTAGACTCACCGTCGCTAACTTCTTATTAAAAACGCATACCCGTGCGTATTATACAAAAATAATTTTAGAAATCAAGTAGCCCCTACACTTTCATTTTTTAGAGGTGTAGCGTTTTTTTCGTATAAAAATCTGAGACCGAAGAAAGTAGCCATTGCTATTTTCTCGGTCTTTTTTGTTGAAAAAATTGGAGAGCCTAAATCCTTTTTTAGTGCTTTTCCGTTGTATTACTCCGCCCCTTTATTGGTTTTTTTAGTTATAGTTATGGCCATGATATGGCTTGGGGCGGAGTTTTTTTTTGCTTACAATCAGAACAAAATATAAATAGAATTTTTAATTAATTACAAAACCAACAAAAACAATGAAAAAGAGTATTTTACTTTTAGGAAGTTTAGCACTAAGTGCTAGCCTGTATGCACAAAGCCAAGGCAAAGTAGGGATTAACGAGACTGAACCCAAGGCGACTTTAGACATTAAAATATCTGATGCTAATAAGAATAGCAGCACAAAAGAAGGTATTTTAATCCCTCGCGTTAGCCGCCAAAGAGCCGCAGATATGGGTTCTGATGTTACAGAATCTACACTTATTTATGTAGACGATATATCCAACGGAAGCCTTACTGGTACTACTTCTCTAGTAAATGAAAAGGGGTTTTATTTCTTTAAAGATAAAGTATGGAGAAAGATAGAGGGTACAAGTACTTTTACTAGAAATGTTAGAACAG
This sequence comes from Ornithobacterium rhinotracheale, assembly GCF_004088395.1. NCBI lineage: Bacteria > Pseudomonadati > Bacteroidota > Flavobacteriia > Flavobacteriales > Weeksellaceae > Ornithobacterium > Ornithobacterium rhinotracheale. The sequence continues at coordinate 532,158 of NZ_CP035107.1, forward strand.
CTTCTGAATTGACAGTAACTGTACTTCCTACAGATTATTTTATTTATATAGAGAGAGCTACCAAGGTAAATTTCCCAACACCAAATGAGGCGAATAAAGGACAAACCGTTTGTTTGTACTCTCCAGATACAAGCCCAGACCTCGCAGACCACGCTCATTTTATAGGTCAGTACCAAACATTACAAGAGGGAATTACATCGTGTTATATCTCTACCGGTAAAAAATGGCTTAACTCATCAGGGTTTTAATCATATAAAAATAACAACAAAATGAAAAAATATATACTATTAGGAGCGGTAGGGCTTAGCCTAAGCACCTATGCTCAAATAAGAACAAATAAAGATATTTCTCAAAATACAATTTCAAGTCAAACCCCTTTTCTAGATGCATCCTCCTCAGTTGCGTGGAATAAATCAACGAATATAGGAAAAGGTTTGGTGTTCCCGAGAACAGACTTAACCCAGCTTAAAACGATGATAGCAGTGCCGAACGGTATTATTTCTGCCTACCCGCACCGTTTAGATGGGATGTTGGTGTATAACACCGCAACGGGCACCTCTGGAATTGGCAATGTACAGGTAAAGCCAGGTTTTTACTACTACGAAAACAAAAGCAACAGCCTTAACGGCGGAACTTGGAAAGCTATGGGTGCTGGTGCTAGTATAAAGGGAGAAGATGGTAAGAGTTTGCTAAGTGGTACTACAGCTCCAAACACAAGCACGGGTAAGGTTGGCGATTTTTATATCAATACCACAACAAATCAAATATACGGACCTAAAACCTCTTCTTCGTGGGGGAGTCCAACAAGTTTGGTTGGTCCTCAAGGTCCGGTAGGGGCAAGAGGTCCACAGGGTGTTGCTGGTCCAGTGGGTCCAGCAGGTCCTAAGGGCGAAAAAGGCGACGCAGGACCGAGAGGTTTAACAGGCGTACAAGGACCCCAAGGGCCTCGTGGTGTAGCAGGTCCAGTAGGAGCACAAGGCCCGAAAGGAGATACAGGGACAAAAGGAGATAGAGGACCAGCAGGGCCAAAAGGCGACACAGGGGTGGTAAATGCTACTAGAGGGGTTACCTACGATGCAGGGAGCAAAACCGTATCCTTGCCAGCTGGAACGAGTACAAGCCAAGTCTTAAAGTGGAATGGCTCTGCATGGGCTCCGGCGACTGATGCGAATACAACGTATAAAGGTTCTACCTCTATAGCTTTAAGTGGTAATTCATTTCAAAGAGAAGCACTTACAGGCGATGTGAGTGCGGCAAAGAATAATAACAGCGTAACGGTTACAAAAATTCAAGGAAAATCGGTAGCAAGTACGGCTCCTAGCAATGGGCAAGTCTTAAAATGGAACGGCTCTGCATGGGCACCAGCGACTGATGCGAACTCTGACACCAATATTTATAAGAACAATGGCACGCTCTCTGCCAACCGCACGGTAACCATGGACGGAAAAACTTTAACCTTTAACGGCACCAACGCCCAAATAAAAGTACCCCAAATGCAAGAACGCCCAGCTACTGAAAATGTCTCTGGCGTAGTGATGTCCGCAGATGGCACTCTAAAAAAAGACACCGGCTGGTGGAGATTGGGGGATGGAGATGTTGATACAGATAGGATAACAAATCAATCAACAATATATTTTCAAAATGGAACTCTCGAAATAGATGGAAAAAATGCAACTATATCAGCAGGTGCCTTTTATACAGATTTAATTGAAAATGGTCCCCTACACTTACGTTTTAGAGACGAAGATTCGAATTATGATTTATTAATTCACCATGTAAATTTCAAATTTAATGCTGAGCATCTAATCGGACTGAAAAAAGGAGTTAAGAAGAATGTGAATAAAGATAAGAATGATGCTTGGGGCTCACCACTATATGATATTGAGGTGAAAAATATAAACTTATTAGGCAGTCTGTCCAGTTTTACTTTTGAGTGGGGTGGCGGTCATTATCAGACAACTAACTCAAGTATGGTTTATCCTAGGCTAGGTGCGGATGATAAAATATCTACATTCTTGGGGCGAGTTATAGCCATCAAATACTAACCTAAAAAAGTAAAAAAGCAGTATTGCAGGGTGGGCAAACCCCAAGTGTCACCCTGAACTTGTTTCAGGGGCTCACATGTAAAGAAAAAGAGGAGATACTGAACTAAATTCAGCATGACACATGCAAGGCGTGAGCCAATAAAAAAAATAAAATAATAACAAAAACGCAGAAAAATGCCAGTAAAATACAATGTAGTGGAGCGCAAGAATCCACAGAAGAGAGAAGAGCCCGGCAAGTGGTATGCCAACGCTAAGGCAGATGGAGATATTAGCCTTAAAGAAATCGCCGAGGAGATTTCTGGTGGCTCTACCACTGTGAGCGATACCGATGTTTTGGCAGTGCTCAATGAGATGATAAAAACCTGTACTCGCCATTTATCGGAGGGTAAAGTAGTGAAGTTTGGCGACTTTGGGAACTTCCAAGTCAGCCTTACTAGCGAAGGAGCAGCGTCGGAAGAAAAGTTTAATCCTAGCTTAATTAAAGGAAATAAGATACAGTTTCGCCCAGGCGAGGCACTTCGCAAAATGCTCAAAACCGTGAAATACGAGAAATACAGCAAGAAGTAGCCTTGAGCAATTTAAGGTACGAGAGCCCTCACTAGTGAGGGCTTTTTTTTGTGTGTGTAAAAGCTTCTTACCTCAACACGAAGGCTTGCACGACATTGCAGGAGCGTTTGCGTTGATTCACGGGATAGCTCGTGTGTGTAGATGCGAGCGTTCCCGTCGTACAATGGGAACGCTCGCGTAGAGAGAGGTTGTTTTAGTCTTTTTTTATATTTAGGTTGTTTGTGGGAGTTTTCTCTTTTCGTTAGGGTAAGTGTAATTTAGTTGAAATATTTTTTTATTTTTCTCGTAAAATATATTCAAATTTGCGAACTATTTTCAAAAAGTTAATGAGGTTATCTTTTATTGAATGTTTACTTTTATAAGTACAATATAATTATTAAATGATATTGTATGAAAAAGAAATTTTAGTAAAAAGAGAAGAAGTAGAAGCTTTGCATGCAAATTGTGAAGAGTGTTTGGATTGAGCCAAGGTAATGGCGGGAGGTGCTAATCATTTAGAGGTTAGGAAACCTCACCATATCGAAATATTGAGAATAATCAATATTAAATTTATGAGTAGAGTGGGGGCAATTTCAACAGAAATTGCCCTTTTTTGTGTGATAATATAGAATTTATACTAAGCAGGGAGTTATGAGCTTTTCTGCTAAATTTCAGCATCTTGTGAATTAGCTTATATATTTTAAAAATAATTATTTTTAAAATATATATGTAACCCGTAGTGCATTATAAAAAAAGGTTGCCCATGAGCCTAAAGAAAAGTAAATTGCATTGGTTACCAATCAAATACAATTATGAGCAACCTAGAGGCAAGTTACAATTTTATTTTGAATAAACTAATAGAAATTTCAGGAACTGAAAATTTCTATTTTAAACCAGTGAAACCAAAATTATCTGATATAGAGTTGATAAGCTTAATTATTTTAGCAGAATTTAAATCTATCGATTCTGAGTACCAGCTTTTTAGAGAGATAAAAGGTTGGGCTATTGAATCTAAAATTGAAAGGAGTGTTTACAACAGAAGAAAACGAAAACTCTTCCCTTTTCTTGAAGAAATTAGGTGCAAAATGGTGAAAAAGTTCAATGATTTTGAAAACTATTTCTTGGTGGACAGCATGCCTTTAGAAGTGTGTAAATTATCCCGCTCTTCCAGAAGCAAAATCTGTAAAGAAAATAGCTTTTCAATGCCAAATAAAGGTTTTTGTGCTTCTCAAAATCTACACTTTTATGGTTACAAGCTACATGCGATCTGTTCTATTGCTGGTGTGTTCCAAAGTTTTGACTTATCTCCCGCCTCCGTTCACGACATTCATTATTTGAAAGACATAAAACTTCAAATTTCTGATTGCGTGTTACTTGGAGACAGGGGCTATCTTTCTCAAACGGTTCAGCTTGACTTGTTCAATGAGGTGAAAATCCAGTTAGAAACCCCTAAAAGAAAAAATCAAAAAGATTACAAACCTCAGTTCTATCCATTCAGAAAGTGTAGAAAACGTATAGAAACTTTATTCTCGCAGTTGTGTGACCAATTTATGATACGGCGTAATTATGCCAAATCTTTTGAAGGATTCAAAACAAGAATATTGGCAAAAATTACCTCCTTGACTACTATTCAATATCTCAATAAATTTGTCTTTCATAGTAACATTAACAATTTAAAAATTAATCTCATTCGATAATGCACTACGGGTTATATGTAGCATTTGTTGAAATAGTGTATTTTTGCACACATAGATAAAGTGAAATATGAGAATAGTAGTATGTAGCGTGATTTTAATCAGTTTTATCGCACAAAGTGCAAAAGCCCAAGTAGGAATCAATACCGAACAGCCCAAGGCCACTTTAGATGTTGTAGTAAAAGACCCAGATAACCCTGAAACTTCTGCAGGGGTATTGGTGCCAAGAGTAAGCAAAAATCCAGAATCAGGAAATGAAAAAGGACAACTTATTTTTAATACCACCAGCAACCAATTCTATTTTTGGGACGGCACAAAATGGGCTCCCATTGCATCTAATGCAGAAATAGCTACAGCAGGGACTTCCTATTTTGCAGATACAAAAAACAGTACGCCTATTAGCCTAGACCAAAACTCATCTGAGACTTTAGTCCCACAAACAGCAATTGAATTTAGCCTTGCCAAGGAGCAAGAAGTGCAATTCACCTCCACCGTTAATTTCAAAGGAAGAAGTTCTGCATTTGCACCACTGTTTAAATTAAAACTAACGAAAACCGATGCCAGTACGGAGGAGATAATCGATAAAGTGTCTAATACATTCTTATCTGATGGTATTTCTGATTATTATGGAAACCTGCAGCTTTTGTCTATTAAAAAGCTCCCAGCAGGAAGTTATAAAGCAGAAATAGTGGCATATTATAACAATTGTTGCGATTTCAACTTCATCTACGAAGTAGGTGGTGCAGAAACCCCCGTAAGTTTATTAATTCAATACAAATAGATGATGCTAAGATATTTGTTCATTATTTTGTTTGTCTTTAGTAGTATAATTAATGCTCAAACCAAAAATGAGGAACCTGAGTTTTATCAAATGATGAAATCTACTAATCCTAATGTGTATCAAGTAGATTCTCTATATGAAATTTATAGAACACAAACCTCAAATGAGTTTAGCCCAGAAGTACTAAGCCTTATAAAAGCTGAAAAGCAAAAGCATAAAGAGCCCCGCTCCAATTGGCTCTCAAACGCTAGGAAAGAAAGAGCCCCGATGAAAAAGGAATTCCGTAGCGAATATGAAAAAGAATACCTTGAATGGAGAAAAGAGGTACAGCCTTATATAAATGAAAAAGGCTTTGTAGAATACCCTACTGAGCACGAGATGAAAGCTAATTTTAGCATTCAGCCTAAGGCTAAAAAGCGCACGAGAAGAAGTCTTTTAACAAGTGCCTCTTCCATCTATGATAGCGAGGAAGTGCCCTATCATGCTACTTTTCAGGGGTGGCATTATTACGGCCCTGTGAAGATGCTTACCAATGATGGGAGGCCGCGTGTAACATCGCAAGCCAATGTGCGAGCCTTTGCACAGTCTCTTGCCAACCCAAACCACGCCGTATGTGCCGTAGAAAATGGAACCATCTATGTCTCTAAAAACAAGGGCGGTATGTGGCATTATGCTACAAAGAATTATAATATAAAAGGAGTAACGGCATTGTCTTTTTCTGCCTCTAATGAAAATGTAATTTTTGCGGGCGTTTCTGCTGGTAGGGGTGTCGGTAGATTGTATGTTTCTAGAGATGGGGGAGTAACTTGGAAAGACATAACATCTAATTTTAATGAATTGCCTAAATACAACAGCCCTGGAAATGCAATTTCCAAAATTATAAGCATTTCGGTGGACGATAATCCCATAAATGATATTGTGTTGCTGGCAACTAATAGAGGCGTTTTGAGATTGAGGCAAAGCTCTGAAGGAAATGATGTGTCTTATCAATTTGAGGTATTGTTAGGGAAAGGAATTACAGATGTAGTGATTCGCCCAAATCACAAAGATGAATTTTATGCATTGGCTTTTGATGATGCTAAAAATCATCTATATTTTTATAAATCTACAGATGGAGGAGCTACTTGGGAGATAAAAGGAACGGCAGGCAAAGGATGGTTTGAACCTGAAAAAAGAATGCTAAAAAGTTTTGGAGGAAGGCTGGCCACCTCTTTAAGCAATGATAATATAGTATATGCCTATCTAATTGAAAATAGAGAAACCTCAGACAACGGGTTTCTAGGCGTATACCGTAGCGATGACGCAGGAGAACACTGGCTTTTGCCCAACACAAATGGCCCTGGAAGAGGTGCCAATGGTTATAACTCTACAACCAATAAAAACCTGGCAACCTTTCCATTCCAGCCTTTGGGAAGTTATACACAAGGTTTTTACAACTGTGCTATCGTTGTGTCTCCTACCAATTCAAATCACATCGTGTTAGGCGGATTGAATGCTTGGGAATCCAAAGATGGAGGGCAAAGCTTTACCTCTTTCGGGGGCTACCAAGGTGCTCACCAGCTACACCCAGATATGCAAACCTTTTTTCAGCAAAAAAATGCAGATGGTACAGTAGATACTTGGCTCACAACCGATGGAGGAATTAACTACTCTACTGATTTTTTTGAAAATGAAAACATCGTAAAAACCAATGGACTTGGAGGAGATTACTGGGGATTTGATGTAGGAGAATACAATACCACCATGGGAGGAGGAATGTACCATAATGGAGACTCTTATCATGTTTCCTCTTATGGAACAGGCGTCTTTAAACACTTAGGAGGTGGCGAATCTTCTACAGGAACTGTACTTCCTCTAAATGACGAAAGACAAATGTATTTTGTGGATTTCGGAGGCGTAATTGTCTCTCCTAATTTAAATGAAGGATTTAAAACTACCACACCTCTAAATCCACCACCACCAGAACCCTACGCAGGAGGAGATAACCAATATTATACACAAAGAGATTATATCGGGAACACCTATTATTATGTGCAATCTAAAGAGGAAAAAGCAAAAGGCGAAGCAAAATTATACTATTTCAGTAGTAAGGAAAATAAAAGTCTTCTGTTAGAAGAATTACAATTCAGCCCTAATGCCTCTGTACAGCAATATGTAGTATCCTTCTCCAATCCGCTATACCAATACCTTATGGTAGATAATCTAATCTACGCTTCTAATGATGGAGGGAAAAACTGGACACCGAAAAACAAACCTTTTACAAGTGGAAGCATCACATTTACAATATCCGATACAGATCCCAAAACCATCTATGCATTACAACGATATAATACAAAAGAAAACATCATAAAAGTAAGCAAAGATGGCGGAGAAACCTATGCAGATTTACCCAATCCAGAAGTGGGCATTAATTATCGCCATATCTTAAATGTTAGAGGAACAGATATCATTTTCATATTTGGAAATAACAAATCCAAAGTATTTTACTACATAGACGGAAACTGGAAAGAATACAGCGAAGACCTCCCTTTTAATCTTTCTATTATTGAGCCTAAAATACAATACCGAACAGGAGAATTCTTTATGGCAACATCAGGTGCCGGAATTTGGACACGCAAACTCCCAAACGAAGTACTCGCCAAAATGAATATCCTAAAACTAAATATAGACGCTCCTGAAAAATTCAGTTACAACAAAGAATATATATTTAATGTTACCAACACCTCTCTCTACTACGGGAAAAACATTACCAATATAACTTGGGATTTTCCAGGATCCTCAGAAGTAACCGATGGAAACACCAACACCCCAAAAGTAAAATATAATAAATACGGAAGATTTGGAGTGCGTCTCACGCTACAAGATGATAAAGGTAATAGTTACACACATTATTTCCCAGATTATCTTACGGTATACCCATATTGTGCTTGTGATGTGCCAGATGCCATAAAAAATATCCTACCACATATCAAAGTATGGGCAGATGCCTCCAAAACCAATCTGTCCAAAAAAACACTTACCGATAGATTTACAGGCAAAGTTTATACTCTAGCAGGAGATGCCATCACGCTAAAACAAGTAGGAGATAACAAAGTTTTAAACTTTGGAGAACAAAACAACTATATCGATTTAGGAAAAAACTATGAAGGGAAAACACTATTTATCATATCCAAACTAAATGAAAATACCACTAGCGGAATAAGCATGCTATTTGGGCATGATGGAGGAGCAGATTTTCATGGTGGCGGAAAAAAAGGGCCCATCTTTAGCCAACGGTATATGACAGATAAAAACAAATTTGATGAAAGCAACGGAGGAAGAACAATGATTAACAGCTACAACAGCAACTATTTCACTACTAATTTCTCTACCAATCAGCTCACGCTATATACTATGCGCACCGCCCAAGGAAAATCTCCAGCACGAGTTCGCTATATATCAAAAGACAGAGGATATGCAAACAGAACATGGCAAGGAGAAATAGCCGAAGCTATCATCATAGACAAAGACTTAACCGACCAAGAAATAAGAGAAATCAATCTCTATCTAATGGATAAATACGGAATAGCCCATAGCGAAGACACCTCTTCAGATGTGCCCAATCGTATCCCTGGGCTAGTAGCCAGAATTAATGCAGACAATGTAAACCTAGCAGAAGGCATTGTCTATGACGATGTGTCTATGAGTAGAGTCTCTATCGTAAATAAAGAGCAAGTAGAAGTAAAAACTTTACCAATAGCCACCAACGCCAAAGTATTTGATATGAAAGGCGGCTACCTTCAGCTAAGCAAAACCTACGAAGGCAAAACAATCTTTGTAGTCTCTAAGCTAAACCCTAACACAACTAGCCATTTTAGTATGCTATTAGGACATAGCAACACAGCAGATTTACACAGCGGAGGCAGCAAAGGCAGTATTTTCAGTGGCTGGATGCCAGACAGAGATAGGTTTAATTCCACAAACGGAGGACTTAGCACTATAAACACACAGCCGAAAGACTACTTTAACACCGGTTTTGTTACAGATAAATTAGCACTGTATACCCTAAGAACAGCAGATGGAAAAAATGGAGCTAAAATAGATAAAATCTCTAAAGATAGAGGATTCTCAGACAGAATATGGCAAGGAGAAATAGGCGAAGTCTTAATTTACGATCGTCAGCTTACCGATGACGAAATCAGCCAAGTGAATCAATACTTAATGCAGAAATTTGATATTAAATAGAACTGTTGTAAAAAAGTAAAGTCCGCTCAATCGAGCGGACTTTCTTTTTATTAAAATACCACATTTTACAAAGTATCTTTGAGCCATTTAAAGAAAGTGCGTTGCCAGAACAATCCGTTTTGTGGTTGTGTTACCCAGTGGTTTTCATCTGGGAAGAACAATAATTCAGATTTAATGTTCATCAATCGTGCAGCCGTATAAGCTTGCAAGCCTTGGCTGATTGGCACGCGGTAATCCTTATCATTATGAATGATTAAAATCGGAGTATCCCAATCTTTTACATGCTCAATTGGGTTGAAGGCAACATAAGATTTATGCCCTTCCCAGTATGGGCCGCCTACATCATGATTCACAAAGAAAAGCTCTTCGGTTTCGCCATACATACTGCGCAAATCAAACACACCACAATGTGCGATAAATGATTTAAAACGCTTTTTGTGAATGCCCGCCAAATAGTAAATAGAATATCCACCATAGCTTGCGCCCACAGCACCCAATCGGTCATTGTCTACATAAGGCTCTTGGGCAAGCGCATCAATCGCCGAAAGATAGTCACGCATCGCTTGTCCGCCCCAGTCGCCACTGATATCTTCGTTCCATTTTACTCCAAAACCTGGGAGCCCTCGGCGGTTTGGAGCCACAACGATGTAGCCTTCTGCAGCCATAAGAGCAAAATTCCAACGGAAACTATAAAATTGATTTACAGGAGATTGTGGGCCTCCTTGGCAATAAAGTAAGGTTGGGTATTTTTTGTTTTTATCAAAATTCGGTGGGAAAATCACATTTACAAGCATTTGCTTGTTGTCCGTGGTCTTGATCCATCTTTGTTCTACTTTAGAAGGTGTAACTTGGCTATAAAAAGCATCATTCACCTGTGTGAGTGGACTTAATTTTTTTGATTTTAAATCAAAGCTAAAGACTTCTGCGGCATGATTGATGTCGGTTTTTTCTACAATCAATTGGTTGCCCACTTCGCCCACAATGTGCGTAATGTTGTGCATTCCTTTTGAAAGCTGAGTCACTTTTGGCTTTTTATACAAATCGCTGATTTCAAAAACTTGCTCTTCGCCCGGCGTAGGTGCTACAAAGTAGATTTTATCGCCTTTTTTGTTCCAAATAAAGCTATTTACTGTGCCGTCCCAATCTTTGGTCAAATTGATTTTTTTACCTTTTGCCAAGATAAAAATATCGTTTTTATCGGCTTCGTAGCCATCGGTTGCCATGCTTGTCCATGCCATCACGCCTTGCTTATTGAAAGCAGGCTGCGTGTCATAGCCCATCATGCCTTTTGTTAAATTCTCGGTTTTTTGGCTTTTTAAATCATAGGCATATACATCAGTATTGGTAGAAGTCATGTAAGCCTTTCCATATAATTTTTTGCACACATATACGGCTTTGGTTCCGTCTGTGTTCCAAGTAAATTCTACGATGTTGTAAGGCTCATCTTTGAGCAATTCTATTTCTTCGCCTGTTTTTAGATTTCGGATAAATAAATGTGTGAAATGCCCATTGTTCCAAGTGTCCCAGTGGCGATGTTGCAAATCGTTGAACAAATATCCCGAAGATTTACTTAAATCAGGATAAATGTCTTTGGCTTCAATTTTTTCGACCAAAACTTCTTTGGTGAAAAGTTCAAATTCGCCATTTGGCGAGATTTTTTTGTCAAAACTTTTCGCAAATTCTTTCGAAACCTTGTGCGATGTTTTATCCTTTAAATTAAGGCTAAAATATTCCGTTGGGATTTTGTTTTCTGCCATGTTTGGCGTACTCACTTGATAAATAAGGTTTTGATTGTCAGGAGTGAGGCTAATGCTTTTTACACGCCCGAGTTGCCAGAGTGTTTCTGGCGTAAGTTGTTGTTTTTGAGCCATGGTTAAAGAAAATAGGCTAAATAATGCAGTTACAAATATTCGTTTCATTAAAAAAATAGCTAAAAAATTAAATTTTTTCGAATCTAAAGTTTTCTCCAAGGTACACGCGGCGCACATCTGGATCATCGGCAAGCTCTTCGGGAGAGCCTTCTTTTAGGATACGCCCCTCAAACATGATGTAAGTCTTGTCGGTAATGGCGAGCGTTTGTTGCACATTGTGGTCGGTAATGAGGATTCCTATATCTTTTTTTACGAGCGAGCGAACGATTTTCTGAATGTCTTCTACCGCAATAGGGTCTACTCCTGCAAACGGCTCATCGAGCAAAATAAATTTTGGATTTACGGCCAAGGCACGCGCAATTTCGCAACGGCGACGCTCCCCACCAGAAAGCAAATCTCCGCGGTTTTTGCGCACATGCTCCAGCCCAAACTCTTCGATGAGTTCGTCACATTTTTGTTTGCGCTCCTTGCTAGAAAGTCCGTTTACCATTTGCAAAACACCCATGATGTTGTCTTCCACCGTAAGTTTTCTAAAAACGGAAGCTTCCTGCGCCAAGTAGCCAATTCCCTTTTGCGCACGGCGGTACATGGCGTTTTTGGTAATATCATCTTTGTCTAGAAAAACCTTACCCTCGGTAGGTTTTATCAGCCCTACAATCATGTAGAAAGTTGTAGTTTTGCCAGCGCCATTAGGACCCAGAAGTCCGATGATTTCGCCTTGTTTTACTTCAAGAGAAACATCTTTTACCACATTTTTCTTTCCGTAACTTTTGATTAAATGTTCGCCTCGTAAAATCATTTTTTGTCCAATAAATTATGCACAAAGATAACTAAATTTAAAATATACCCACTTTTTAAAAAGAAAAGAAGAAATTTACATTTAAGAATGATACAAATCATTAACTTTGTTCCTATGAAAAATAAAACATTTCTGTTATTAAGCCTTTTATTATGGTTGATTTGGTCGTGCAACCCTTCGAAGCAAAAAGAAGAAATAGCCACAGAACCAGTTACTTCTACTAGCGATTATTTTCATAGCGACCAAGTTTTAATTTCTGCGCACCGAGGTGGTAGCGGATTGAAAAATTATCCCGAAAACTGCTTAGAAACCATGCAGTATTTAAGAGACCATGGCGTAAATCTTTTTGAAATAGATATCACAGAATCCTCAGACCATCAATTGCTTTTGATGCACGATGACCATTTTGAGCGCACCACCACAGGAACGGGCTCACTCGAGGGGAAAACAGCAGCAGAATTGCGCCAAGTGAATTTGGTAGACGATTTTGGCAATGAGACAACTTATAAAATGCCATTTTTAAAAGATGTACTTGCTTGGGGGGAAAAGGAGCACGCTTATTTTATGATAGATTTTAAAAAAGGCGTCTCATACCAAAAAGTGATCAAGGAAATTCGTGATGCCGATATGCAAGACCAAGTGGCACTGATCTCATATAGCGTGGCACAAGCCGAAAAATTACACAAATTGGCGCCAGAAATGATGATTTCGGTTTCTGCACGAAACCAGCAGGAGCTTGATTGGATTTTGGCAACCAATATTCCGCATGATAAAATGGTGGCGTTTACAGGGACCAAACTTTCATCGCCACAATTATATAAAAATCTTGAAAAATTAGGAATTCCTGTGAATTTGGGAACTCTAGGAAACTTAGATAAAAGGGCCGAAGCCAGAGGCGATGATTTATACAAAAAATGGCACAAAGAGGGCGTGAATATCTTCTCAACCGATCGTCCGCTCGAGGTATATCATGTCTTTCACTAAGCCGAAAAAACAATGAAAAATATAGATTTAAAAGATACCAGCGTTTCGACAATTATCAAAGATTATCTGAGTCAAAAAGATTTGCTGAAATTTGCTTATCATCGTTTTCCAAGTTTTGAAAACTATGTAGCCCAAGCCGAGGAAAAGGCACAAAACTACACGCACCGCAAAGTGCTCTTTGCCGAGCTCCAAAAGCAACACGAAGGGCTAAATTTAAGCCCAAAACAAAAAGAAAATTTAGCCCTTTTAGCCCAAGAAAATACACTTACGGTAACTACGGGGCACCAGCTAAACATAGCCACGGGACCGCTATACTTTTTATATAAAATCATGCATGTGGTTAAGCTGAGCGATGAGCTTAATCAAAGACAACAAAAATGGAATTTTGTGCCCATTTATTGGATGGCGACCGAAGACCACGATTGGGACGAAATCGACCATTTTAATCTTTTTAACCAAAAATATACTTGCCATAAGGAGCAATTGGGCGGAGCCGTTGGGAGATTGGACACTTCGGGAATGGATGCGGTGATTTCAGAATTAGAAGAAAAATTACCCAAAAATCGATTTTCTGAAGAAGTGATTGCGATGTTGGAAAAAGCCTATGCCTCAGGGCGTACTCTGGCAGAGGCAACGCGCATGCTCGTGCAAGAACTTTTGGGCGAATATGGGATTTTGATTCTAGACGCCGATTCGCACAAATTAAAAAAAATAATGATTCCATATTTTGAGCAAGAATTACTCGAAAACCCAAGCCAAGCCCTTGTGCAAGCTACCAACGAAAAGTTAAGCGAGTATAAAAATCAAGCCTATGCACGAGAAATCAATCTGTTTTATTTAAGTAAAAATAAAAGAGAACGCATTGAGCGTGAGGGAGAAGAATTTGTTTTGGTGGATTCGCAACAGAAATTTAGCCAAGATGAATTTTTACAGATTCTGCACAAAACGCCAGAAAAATTCAGTCCAAATGTGATTTTGCGCCCGATGTATCAAGAAGTGATTTTGCCAAATGTTTCCTACATCGGAGGCGGTGGAGAAATTGCGTATTGGCTACAATTAAAAGCGGTTTTTGCACACTATGGCGTGATTTTCCCGATTTTGGTCGTGAGAAATTCGGCATTGGTTTTGCCTGAAAATTTAGCCAGAAAAGCGGAGAATTTAGGATTAAACGAGCATAATATGTTTGAGCCGATGCACGAGTTTACAAGGCATTTGGTGGAAGAAAATTCAGATTTAATAGAGGAATTAGAAGCTTTAAAAAATGTGCTAAAATCGAATTTTGAAAAAGCCCATGCTTTGGCTCAAAAAACTGATGTAAGCTTTGCTCAAATGCTTAAAGCACAGGAGGCTAAACAAATTAAAGGCTACGAAAAAATGCGCAAGCGTTTGCTCAAAGCCGAAAGAATTAAAATGAATGATAAGGTGCAACGCATCGAGCAATTGTTCAATTTTATGTTCCCGAATGGAACTTGGCAAGAGCGTCGCATCAATTTTATTCAATTTTATGTGGAGCAGGGGCAGGAGTTTATCCAAGAAATTTACAAAGGTTTGCTCCCGCTGGAGAATAAATTTATAATATTAAACATCAAAGGCATACAACAAAAATAAAAGTTGTATTTTTGCTTAAAAGTTATAGAAATATGAAGAAATTCTTTGTCAGTCTGTCGTTAGCATTTATGTCTTTGGCATTTGCCCAAGAAATGAAACACAGCGTGCAACCCAAAGAAACCATTTATGGAATTAGTAAAAAATATGGAGTTACACAGCAGCAATTGAAGAATGCCAATCCTTTTCTAAACAGTAGAGGTTTGCAAGTGGGCGATGTGCTAGTAATTCCTTCTAAAAATAATGCCAAAACGGGTGCTTTAGAAGTGCAAGAGGCAGTACCTGCACAAGATTCAGAGGACGAAAACTTTTACTACATAGTCATAAAACCTAAGGAAAGTGTCTATCGTTTGGCTAAAAAATATAAAGTTTCGCAAGAAATCATTAATAGCTTAAACCCTTCTATAAAAGAAAGAGGGCTGCAAGTGGGCGATGTGGTGAGAGTGCCTAAAAAAGATTCGCCGAGTGTTACTAGCTCAAAACCTACGGTGGAGGGGCTCTATCATGTAAAAGCGGGAGACACCGTGTATAGCATTGCACAAGCCAATGGCGTGAGCGAGGCAGATATCTATGCGGCAAATAAAAAAGTGCAAGTAGAAGGTTTGCGAGCAGGAAGCTATATAAGGATTCCAGATACTCACACAGCAAATAAAGTGACCATTGAAAAGAATTGGTTTAAATATAAAGTAGGCAAGAACGAAACAGTATTTTCTATTTTAGCTAAATACGATATTACGCTAGAAGAGCTATTGGAAAACAATCCAGATTTAAAAGATTTGCAGCCAGGAATGGTGATTTTGGTACCAGTGCAGAAAGGTGCAAATATCAAAACTTATGCAGAGGTGAGCAATCAAAAAGAAAGCGTGAAATCTGTGCAATCGGAAAAAGATGGAGAGATTAATTTGGCTTTGATGTTACCATTTTACTTAAATGCTCCTGAACATTATACAGGAGAGCGTAAAGTGGCTCAGGATTTTTATAAAGGAGCAAGAGTAGCGTTAGATGAATTGATTAAAAGTGGGAAAAAAATCAATATTAAAATAGTAGATGCTCAGAACGATCCTGCGATTTTAAGTTCATTTTACAATTCGCCAGAGATAGACAAGTATGACGCCATTATAGGGCCTTTTTATCAAGACATGTTGGAGTTTACAGCTCAGCGATTGGAGAAAAAAGGAATTCCTGTTTTTTCGCCAGTGGTGAGTTCGGATAGATTAAGTGCCTATAGCAATATGTATATGGTGACACCGAGAGATGAGCACGCTGCAGGTATATTGGTGGCAGAAATAGTGAAGAAATACCGAGGAGAGAAAATAAAGATTTTAACCACCAAAGAAGAACAAAAAATAGCCGATTATCTGAGTGCAGAACTAGCCGATAATTTAAAGAAAGCAAATATAGAAATTGTTTATAGCCCAGATAATTTGGTGCTAGTAGAAGAAAAGAAAAACGATGGAAGTGTTTCAGGAGTAATTAAATTTCAGCCAGAAATTGCCATATTGGCATCAGAAAATAATTGGCTAGGAAATCAGTTTGTGAAAACAATCACCAGCCAATCGCCAGAAGACATTACAGGATTTAGTTTATATTTTGTGCCAGCTTTAGATGTTTTTGATGCTAGCAATGCCAGAAATGTAGAAGCACTCAAGAAAATAGGATTTACTTACACCTCTTCTCGCATGATTAATAGCTATGGAGCTAATGAGAAAAGAATATTGCAAGCTTTTGAAGATAAATATTGTGAGAAACCCACCAAATACATGGCGATAGGATATGATGTAGTGTATGATGTGGTGGATCGCATGGATGAAAACGGTAAAATAATAGATGCTAAACGATCAGAAACTCGATTGTCGTCCAAATTTGGCTATGATAAAGTGGAAAACGGAAAAGCCAAAATCAACAAAGAAATTAGGGTGATCCGATTGAATTAAAATTTAGCAACCAAAACAAAAAAGTCCGTTTTCAATCTTGAAACGGACTTTTTTAGTATTAAAAATACAATTATTTAGCATTTTTTCGTTTAGAGTAGAATTTAATACCAGCCCCAATTGTAGTTGTTGGCAAACTCATTGGTGTAAGTTTTTGTTTACACTATAAATATATTGATGAAAAATCATTTAATTGTCAATTCTTTCTCACTTTTTTAAGAGATTAGGTAAATCTATAAATAAAAATAAATTTCACGAGCTTTAAAAAATCTTATCTTTGTGCCATGATTCAGATAGACGATACCGTAATCAGTACCGATGTACTAAAAAAAGAATTTGTTTGTAATCTAAAATCCTGTAAAGGAATCTGTTGCGTGGAAGGCGATAGCGGAGCTCCGCTAGAGGAGGAGGAGTTGCCCATATTAGATGAAATCTACGAAAAAGTAAAACCTTATATGCGAGCCGAGGGCATTCAAGCCATTGAGGAACAAGGCAAGTATGTCAAAGATTTTGACGATGATTGGGTAACGCCACTCGTAAACAATGCCGAGTGTGCCTATGTGATTTTTGAAAATGGAGGCACGCGTTGTGCCATAGAAAAAGCACATTCCGAGGGTGCCATTGGCTACAAAAAACCGATTTCGTGCCATTTATACCCCATTCGAGTCAATAAATACAAAAGCTTCAGTGCAGTGAACTATCACGCTTGGAACATTTGCAAAGACGCGTGTGTGTTGGGCAAAGAGCTAGGCGTTACGGTAGCCGAATTTGCCAAAGAAGCCTTAATCAGAAAATTTGGCGAAGCTTGGTACAAGCAGCTTATGATTGCACAAAAAGAATTACAAAACAATAAATTATTTTAAACCTATGGTAACAAATTCACCTTTAGCTAGAAAATCTACCGAAGCCATTGAGCGTTTATACATCACCATGCGCCATTTGTTTTATCGAGGCTCGTTCAGAGTGAGTGGCAACTCTGGAAACGCCTTGCGCGATTTGTTACTCCGATTAAACCCCGAAATTTATGGCTCTATCTCGGATCCCAACAAAGTAGAACTCGATGGGCTGAACTATGTGCTAGATCGTTTGCCACAAGGTATTGAGGAGTGTGTATACATCAACCTCACTGCGGCAGAAGGATATAACGATGCTACTTTTGAGGTAATTGTCCCAGCCAAGCGTCGCCGTAATTGCTACCGAATCGATGAGGAGCAAATGAACATTGAGGTTTCTCGCGGACGAAGCGAGATTTATGATGTGCTCACGCATCTCACTTTCTTTTATCACGAGGCGGATAAGATTAGAGACAAAGCCATAGGCATAAATCTTAAAAAACCTAACCGCCTGTGGCAGAAGTTGGAGGAATTTATCTTTAGCCAAGAGCCCGTGACCGATAAAGCACGAGCTGTGGCTTTGATGCATCTTTCCGATATTTTGGGGCGCACCTACGAGGAAGTGCACCGAGCACATGAATCCTTTTCTATGCCCAATAAGCCAGACAGATTGTTCCATGTGGTGTATTGGATGGGGAGATTAAGCCAATTAGATGCCTTGGGCGAAATTCACCGAGAAATCGCATTTACAGCCACTCTGATTTCCCAAATTGGTCATCATGCAACAGGCGAAAAGTGGGCAAACCAGATTAAAAAAGTATTATACGACAATAATTTAATTCACAGACCACTGCATATCATCAGCTCCAATATGCACAGCGTGATGAATATGCTTTTTGCACACCATGCTTTGGGCGAAACTTATGTAGAAGAAGAAAAATTTAGCGTGTACGAAAAACTTTCAAGCAAGCACCACAAAGCCTTGCGTCAAAAAGTAAACGAATATGCTACCAAAGCAGGAATGCTAAAAATCGAAGACACTTCGGGGGCAAATATTAATGTTCAAATCATTGATTTACAGAAATTAGATTTAAAAGAAACCGCTTTTTCTGAGTTTAAATCAAAAGATGCCGTGCTACTTGTCATGGATTATGCCTTTGGGGAGCAAGCCTTTGAAGTAATGGACGAGTTGCTGAAACCATACAAAGCACACGAAACCCGCACGCACATGAAGGTGGAAAGTATTTCAATCATGGGAAAAGCTGGAATTCTAGAAGGGCAGAAAGGGGATATCATTGTGCCGACTTCGCATGTATTTGAGGGAACAGCCGATAATTATCCTTTCCATAATGAATTGACTTTCTCAGACTTCTGTAACGAAGAGCTGGGCGTGTACCAAGGAATGATGATTACCGTGCTTGGTACATCTCTGCAAAACAAGGATTTGCTACATTTCTTCCGAGACACCTCTTGGGGTTGTGTAGGGCTTGAGATGGAAGGGGCACATTACCACAAAGCCATTCAAATTGCGAGCAAAATTCGGGGGCACATTCAGCCAGATATCAAGGTGCGTTACGCTTATTATGCGTCGGATAACCCACTGGAAACAGGAAGTACTTTGGCTTCGGGCGGGCTCGGGCTCACAGGTGTGCGACCTACTTATTTGATTACCAAAAAAATCATCGAGCAGATTTTAAAAGATTAAACCTTTGGCCATGAAAAGAATTTACTACCTCAGTACTTGCGACACTTGCAAAAAAATATTGCAAAGCATCGATACACAAGGATTTGAATTATTGGATATTAAACAAAACCCACTGAGAGAAAAGCAACTCGATGAATTGTATGCGATGACGGGGAGCTATGAAAAATTGTTTTCTAAACGCGCCCGATTGTACAAAAGTTTAGGGCTAAAAGATAAAAATCTATCAGAATCCGATTTTAAAAAATATTTGCTCCAAGATTATACCTTTTTGCAGCGTCCCGTGCTTGTAGATGGCGACTACATTTCGGTGGGGAGCAGCCCTAAAACCAAAAAGGAATTACAAGAAAAATATCCGATTTAGGAAATGAAATAAAAACCTTCAAAAATATATTTTTTGAAGGTTTTTTAGTTTTAGCTTGAATTTGCTTGATTAAGTTTTTTTATGCGTTTTCTTTTTAATTCGTATTTTAAAAAGATTAAAAAAGAAATTTGATGTTTTTAAAATTAAATTATTGTTAAAAAAATATTAAATTGCTCAGCTTATAGATTGTGCGGCGAAAATCTAAAGAAAGAAAAGCAAAAAACAAATTCGGTTTTTTGCCTTTTTTATGTTATAAATCTTTAGCCATTACCACATGATTGCCTACGCCTTCAATCATAAAAAAATCGCCGTGTGTGTGGTAGCCTAATTTAGTATAAAAAGGGACGGCAATTTCACGCGCATTGCACCAAATAGATTTAATATCATTGGCAAAAACGATTTTTTCGGCTTTTTCCAAGAGTAAACGCCCAAGCCCTTGTTGCTGAAACTTTTCGTGTGTTGCCATGCCGCGTAATTGGTAAGCAGGCATTCCGTTAAACTCAGAGAGCATAAAACTTCCCACGCAGGCAAGTGTGCCATCTACAAACACGCCTAAATGAAATGTACCTGCTACCAAATCACCGTTAAAATGCACAGATTCTATGGGCAAACCAGGGCGTAAAATCTCGTTTCGCAAGAGATAGGTGGTTTCGGCTGGGATAAAAAGTACTCTCCTCATCTCACAAAAATAGATTTATTTTTTCAAAAAATTAAAATTATAACCCAAAAATCGCCGAAAATGCAAATCAAAGTCTTATTTTTGCACTCAAATATGTTCTATAAATGTTAGGAAGAAGACAATTACGCGCCAAGGCAATGCAAACCTTATATGCTTATTATCGAGGAAACGATGATGCAAGGAGTATAGAAATTAATATGGTGAAAGGGATAAGAGAAATAGAACTTCTATACATGGCTTTGCTAGAGCTTACGCTAGCTATAAAAAATCAAGCCGAACAAAAAATTGAAATAGGTCTTAGTAAAAACTTTCCTACGCCAGAGGAAGCAAATCCAAACCGAAGATTTGTTCAAAATCCGATTTTTAAGGTATTGGAAGTTAATCCACAATTGATTGAGTTTCGCGAAGATCACAAAGAATTCAACTGGGATGTAGAGGATGTGTATCCTAAAAGAATTTTTCGCTCCTTTATAGAATCAGAAGAGTATAACAATTACATGACACTCGATGAGGTGAATTTTAAAGAGCATAGCAAAATTGTTTGTGTTTTGTTTGAAAAGTTTATAGCTCCGAGTGCAGAAATAGCTTCTTTTTTAGAAGATAAAAAATTAAATTGGGCCAATGATTTAGCAGTGGCTAATACAATGGTGCTTAACACATTGAGATCATTTACAGCTAAGAGTGATGAAAACACACATTTGTTGAAGTTGTTGCTTGATGAGTCCCATTTAGATTTTACAAGAGAATTGGTAAGGCAAAGTCTTCGTTACCAGGGAGAGCTTACGCAAATTATAAAAGAAACGGCGAGCAATTGGGAATTAGATCGCATGGCATTGCTAGATCGTATTATGCTCCAAATGGCTTTGGCGGAATTTTTGCATTTCCCAAGTATCCCTACCAAGGTTACGATTAATGAATATGTGGAAATTGCTAAAAATTATTCAACCTTGAATAGTGCCACATTTATCAACGGTATTTTGGATAAAGCCTCAAAGGATTTAAACGGAGCAGGCAGAATTAGAAAAAGTGCAAGAGGATTAATGTAAAAAAAGATAAAAAATAAATTTAATTATGAAGAGAGTAAAAATAGTAGCTTTAGCATTGTTCGCTAGCTTAGCCGTAGTTTCTTGTAAAAAAGAAACCAAGCAAGAACAAGAGCTAGAAACTCAACCGGTAGAGAATACAGCCGTAGAGCAAGAGGAAGAACCTACGGTAGACCCTGCAACAGCTCCTACTTTGGTTTTGGCACAAGAGATTTACGATTTTGGAGATGTGAAAGCAGGCGAAACAGCTGAGCAGGTAATTACATTTAAAAACGAAGGAAGAGGCCCTCTAATCATCAAAAAAGCACAAGCTTCTTGTGGCTGTACAGTTCCAGAATATGATCAAGAGCCAGTGCCAGTAGGAGGTGAAGGCAAGCTTACTGTGAAGTATAAAGCTCCTGAAGTAAACGGAAAGGTAATAAAAGAAGTAACACTCACTACCAATACTGTAAAAGGTAGAGAAACATTTAAAATTACAGCTAATGTTGTTGGAGGGAAAGAAAGAGAAGCAGCTCCAGTAGCACCAGCTCCAAATTTATAAAAACAACTAAAAAATAAAATTATGGGAGGAGACGGAATGATGTCTTTGGTATTTTTCGGATTAATGTTTGTAATCATGTATTTTTTCATGATTCGTCCGCAGGTACAAAAACAAAAAAGAGAAAGAAAGTTCCAAGAATCACTAGATAGAGGAGCTAGAATTGTTACAACCTCAGGAATCCATGGGAAAGTGGTAGAAATCAATGGAGATATTGTAACAGTAGAAACAGGTGCTGGAAAGATCAGATTTGAGAAAACAGCAATCTCTCAAGAATTGACAGCAGCTCGCTATGGAAACGCTGCGAAAGAAGAAGAGAAAAAATAAATTCAGAGAATTTAATTTCTAATTACTTGCATCCCTGTCTTTAAAAGATAGGGATTTTTTATGTATTTCAAGTGAAAGAAAAAAAGCATTTCTGTGAGAAATGAATTTGCCTAATGAGCCCTTCTCTAATAAAAGATAGAAGAATATAATGATTAGTTCAGAGCTAAAATATTTATAGACAAAAAAAAACTGCAACAATTAAGTTGCAGTCTTGTAGCCCATAGGAGAATCGAACTCCTGTTTCCAGGATGAAAACCTGATGTCCTAACCACTAGACGAATGGGCCAAATATTAATTCTTTAATTATAAAGAATTGATATGTTTAGCTAGTTTACTTTTTAAGTTCCCTGCTTTGTTTTTGTGGATAATGTTTCTTTTTGCCACTCTATCAATCATAGAAAATACTTGAGGTAATCTTTCCACAGCTTTTTCTTTATCAGTTTCAGCTCTTAAAGCTCTCACTGCGTTTCTCATAGTAGTGTGATAATATTTGTTACGCAATCTTCTAGTTTGCGTTTGTCTAATTCTTTTTAATGCAGACTTATGATTTGCCATGATTGTCTTTTAATTTAACTTTTTATTCAATTCATTAAAAAAATTGTAGCCCATAGGAGAATCGAACTCCTGTTTCCAGGATGAAAACCTGATGTCCTAACCACTAGACGAATGGGCCATCAATTTGCATTTTGCAAGACTTACCTTGCGAAATGGTTTGCAAATATAAAACTATTTTTTTTCTCTGCAAATTTTTCTTGAAAAAATATTTTGCCTTAAGTAAGAAATGACAGTTTTTCCGTTTTGCGAGTGCAAATGTAGAAATATTTTTTAAACTAAAAATTTTTTTCTTCAATAATTTTCTAAAAAACAATCGGTATGCGGTTAAAGAGGATTAAATCCTGTTAAAAAATACTAAAATTAAGGGGCTTTTTTTGTTAAAAAAGATGCTTTTTCTAATTTTGAGCTCATTAAAAAAGAAAATTTTATGCCGAAAGCAAGTAATTACATAGCCTTATTGTTAGTAATTGTAACTCTCAGTTCTTGTGGAACTTCTAATAATTATTTATCTTCTCAATATAAAGGATCATTTAATAATACTAATAATAGTTTATCCGTTCAGTCTCGTGCTAAAAACTTATATGCGGTAAAAGTTTCTCTCAAGAAACCTAAAATTAATTACGATGAAAAAATTATTCCTATAGTAGACACGAATCGTGCCAAAGTTTTAGAGAAGCTAGAGAATAATTCATTTACTTCTTATTTCGATCTCACCGTTAATAAATTAATCCACGAAGCAGAGACTTATTTAGGCACTCCTTATAGATTTGGTGGTACTACAAGAAGCGGTATCGATTGCTCGGCTTTTATGCAAAGAATTTATGAAGCGGAAGGGATTGAGCTTCCTAGGATTTCAAGTAGCCAAGCAAACATAGGAGTGCGAGTAACCAGAGATGAGTTGCAAAAAGGAGATTTGATTTTCTTCTCAACTACTTCTCGCTCAAGAGTTACGCATGTGGGAATGGTCTATGATGTGCAAGATGGGAAGGTGAGATTTATTCACGCGTCAAGTTCAAAAGGAGTTACGATTTCTGATTTAGATGAAAGTTATTGGAACAGCCGATACAGAACTGCTAGAAGAGTTGAGGAGTTTGCGACACCTCAATTGGTGAAAAACTCAGAGTTAAAAAATAAAGATATTTAAACATTACTTTTTTGTTTGAAAAAAATATATAACTTCGTTTCGTGAATTATACGGAACGAAGTTTTTTTATAGCTTCGCTTTAGATTTTATGTAATAATTGTCAACTTAACTATGAAAGAAGGAATTTCACAGATATTGCAACGAAAGATTTATCTCATTGCATTTGTTTATTTTATAATTAATGCACTACAATCTTATTTTACTCCATTGATTGATGATGAGGCATACTATTGGGTTTGGTCTAAAGATTTAGATTGGGGCTTTTTTGATCACCCACCGATGATTGCCCTTTGGATTAAAATTGGATTTTTTTTCATTAAAAACGCATTAGGTGTGCGGTTGATCTCCTGTTTGATGGGAGCGTTGGGCTTTGTGATTTTTACTAGCCTCGTTGATGTGCGCACCGAAAAGCAACTCAAATTATTTAGTATTATATTCTTTTCGTTTGTTTTATTTCAGGTATTTGGTTTCATTGCGACTCCAGATTCTCCTCTGTTGTTCTTTGGAATATTCTACTTGTATGTGCTTAAGAAATTTACTGAACGCAGCACTTGGGGAAATGCCTTTCTACTAGGTTTTTCTATGGCGGCGTTGATGTATAGTAAGTATCATTCAGCGTTTTTAATCATATTTACATTGATTCCATTTGTGCCTAAATTCATTAAAAATATCAAAGCCTATGCTGCGATTGTTTTTGCTCTATTGTTATATATACCACATTTGTATTGGCAATACGCTCATGATTTTCAAACATTGGAGTACCATTTCTTTAGACGAAATGCAAATTTAAACTTTTACCTCACCGATCCATTAGAGTATTTGCTTAATGTTTTGGCGGTAGGCTCTCCATTTTTAATGTATTTCTTCCTAAAAGGCGTAGGGAAAGTAAAGAAAAACACTTATGAGTATTCCATGATTTTGGCATTTTTTGCCGTGGTAGGATTCTTTATTTTTGCAAGTTTTAGAAGCTCGGTGCAGGCACAGTGGACTTTGATTGCCTATTTGCCCATGTGTTATTTGCTGTATCAATATGCAGTGCAAAATCCGTCTGAACAAAAATGGATTCAAAAATTAGGATTATTGACGATTTTTCTGCTGTTTTTAGGGCGAATTTATGTTGTGATTCCAGATCCCATTTTCAAAACCAAATACCATGGCTGGAAGGAGGCTATGATAGAGGCAGGGAAGAAAACGCACGGCATGGCAGCTTTTGATGCCTATCAAGAAGTTTCGTTGTTTAATTTTTATAATTACCCTAATAAGCAAGCAGCGATTTACCGAACCTTTGAAGGTCGTCCATCGCAATACACGATAACTGATAATGAACTGAATTTAAATCACAAAGACATTACTTTCTTTAATTACGATAAAAGTAAAAGTTCTACGCCAAACGATTCTTTGTATATAAATAGTAGCCGTCCGTTTTCGTATTTTCCAGTAGATATTAAAGATTTTATTTCGGTAAAAGATTTAAAAATTGATATTTTAGACTCAGAGATTAAAGACGGAAAATTATATTGTAAAATTAAAATCAGTGGGTCGGTAGATAGCGAAGTGAGCCCAGAATTAGGCTTTCAATTGAGATTTGTTGCGGTGAAAAAGCCATTGTCTTCCAAAGTTCTGTATCAAGAAAATATAGCATTTAAACCATTTGGAAAAAATCCTACAAACGAAATTCAAACAATAGAAATTCCTATACCTGAAAATTTTGAGCCCAAAGCTGAAAATGTGGGGTATTTAGGATTTAGTTATAAAAATTTAGACATAAAAAATCAATCAAATTACCTATATTTAGCCCGAGAAGAATGATTAAAGCAAGAAACATATATAAATATCACGGCGATTTGCAAGTCTTGAAAGGAGTAGACTTGGAGGTTGCTACTGCCGAGGTCGTTTCTATTGTGGGCGCGTCGGGAGCAGGGAAAACTACCCTTTTGCAGATTTTAGGAAGCTTGGACAAAGCATCTGAAACCGAGAAAAACCAAACAAGCATTTTGCTTGATGGGGTAGAAATTTCGGGAATGAATGACAAGGCTATTTCCAAATTCAGAAATGAAAACATTGGATTTATTTTTCAGTTTCATCAATTATTGCCCGAATTTTCTGCATTAGAAAATGTGTGCATGCCTGCGATGATTGCAGGAAAATCACTTAAAGAAGCTACGCCCAGAGCACTTGAGCTTTTATCTTTTTTTGGGCTAAAGGATCGCGCTACGCATAAGCCTCAGCAGCTCTCTGGCGGGGAGCAACAGCGTGTGGCGGTGGCGCGAGCATTGATGAACCAGCCCAAAGTGATTTTTGCCGATGAACCTTCGGGGAATTTGGATTCTAAAAATGCGGAGGAATTGCATCAATTATTCTTTGATTTAAGAGATGAATTTGGGCAAACCTTCGTGATTGTAACACACAACAAAGATTTAGCTGAAATGGCGGATCGTAAAATAGTGATGAAAGATGGCAACTTAGTATGTTAAGCTCTAAAAGAAAAAAATGGCAAAAGATAATTTAGAAATCTCTATCGACAAGATTTTAATCAATATCAATTCGTTCAAAGTAATTAATCAAAAAGGACAGCAAAAGCTAGATTTGGAAAACTCCAAATCAACAAAAATCCTTTTTTAACCTATTTTGGCTATGTTTAAAACAAGGACTAATTGGTAACTTATTGTAAAAAAAGAGAATTTTTTAACCCTCTTTTTCTTTATGTTCAATCTCGAAAGTGCAATGGTGAATGTTCTGGTGGAGCATTGCGTGGCGCATATCATCTTTTAAATCTCTTTCGCATTCGCAGCTTAGGGCTTGGTTGAGGTAGATGTGTGCCGTCATTGCATTTTCTACGGAGCTAATTGCCCAGATATGAATATGCTCTACGCGGCTCACTTCCACGAAGCCATTAAGCGCGTCTTCCACTTTTTCAAGACTCACATTAGGCGGAATGCCGTCTAGGCTCATGCGTAAACTATCGCGTAGTAGGTGCCAAGTGCTGTAAATCACAATAATGGCAATCATGATACTTAAAACAGGATCCACCCAATACCAGCCAAAACTTAGCATCAAAAGTCCGCCTACGAGCACCGCTGCACTCACTAGTGCATCGCTCATTAGGTGCAAATAAGCACTTTTGATATTGATATCTCTGTGTTGGTCTTTCATAAAAAGCCACCCAGTAAAGGCGTTGATGATAATTCCAATACCAGCGATAATCGCAATTGTTTTACCAGGAAGAGGCTCGGGATTTCTTAGTCTTTGGATTGCCTCTAGAATCACTGCTCCCATAGAGATTAAAAGCAAAATCGCATTGAAAAGGGCAATCAGTATTGAAGATTTTCGATAGCCGTAAGTATAATTTTTGACAGATTTTTTGGCTAAAAGTTTAAAGCCGATAAGCGATAAAAAAAGTGTGCTCACATCGGCAAGGTTGTGAATCGCATCGGAGATGAGCGAAGTAGAGCTTACATAAAAACCGAATCCAAATTCCAGTAATAAGTAAGCTAAATTAAGCACAATCCCAATGATAAAAGCACGATTTACCTGCTTGGGATCAAATTCATGATGATGGTGGTGATGGTGATGATGTTCCATAATCTTGAATCAAAGGTAAAATTATTTTTTTGAATATCCTTAATTCCGCAACACTTTGATTTAACTTTATTTATAAGTTCCTGAGCAACAAAAAGTTGCTCAGGATTTTGCCATGTCAGATTTTTCACTTATCTTAGTGTTGCAAATCAAAACAAGCGTAAATCGTAACAAGACATGGCAAAGGTACAAATAAAATCTGAAAAACTCACACCTTTTGGAGGAATTTTTTCAATCATGGAGCAATTTGACTCCATGCTTTCACCTATTATCGACCAGACACTTGGTCAGAGATGCCGCAGTATCATCGGATACCAGTACAGCGAAATTATTCGTTCTCTGATGAGCGTATACTTCTGTGGCGGTTCATGCGTGGAGGATGTAACATCGCATCTGATGCGTCATCTCTCGTATCATCCGACCTTGCGCACATGCAGCTCTGATACCATCCTCAGAGCCATCAAGGAACTGACACAGGAAAACATCTCATATACTTCCGATAAGGGCAAGACCTATGATTTCAATACGGCAGACAAGCTCAACGCCTTGCTTATAAAAGCCTTGGTTTCCACTGGTGAACTGAATGAGGTGGAAACCTACGATGTTGATTTCGACCATCAGTTCCTTGAAACAGAGAAGTATGATGCAAAACCGACATACAAGAAGTTCCTCGGCTACAGACCTGGCGTATATGTCATCGGTGACATGATTGTCTATGTCGAGAACAGCGATGGCAACACAAATGTGCGCTTTTATCAGGCTGAGACCCACAAGAGATTCTTTGCCCTACTGGAAGCCAACAGCATCCGTGTGAATCGCTTCAGAGCCGACTGTGGTTCGTGCTCGAAGGAAATTGTCAGTGAGATAGAGAAGCATTGCACGCACTTCTACATCCGCGCCAACAGATGCAGTTCGCTCTACGATGACTTGTTTTCACTGAGGGGATGGAAGACGGAGGAAATCAACGGCATCCAGTTTGAACTCAATTCCATTCTTGTTGAGAAATGGGAAGGCAAGTGCTATCGTCTTGTCATTCAGAGACAAAAGCGCATGGATGGAGAGCTTGACTTGTGGGAAGGTGAATACACCTACAGATCCATTCTTACCAACGATTATGACTCATCAACAAGAGACATCGTCGAATTTTACAACAAGCGTGGGGGCAAAGAGCGTATATTCGATGATATGAACAACGGATTCGGCTGGAACAGGCTCCCCAAGTCGTTCATGTCAGAGAACACTGTATTCCTTCTGCTTACGGCATTGATACACAATTTCTATAAGACCATCATTAGCAAGCTTGACACCAAGGCTTTCGGGCTCAAGGAAACGAGTCGCATAAAGGCTTTTGTCTTCAGCTTCATCTCCGTACCTGCCAAGTGGATCATGACAGCAAGGCAATACGTGCTGAATATCTATACTGAAAACCGGGCTTATGCAAGACCTTTCAAAACTGGATTCGGATAAAGTCCGTTCCTTATGGTTTTAATCTGCGTATTGCCTCAAGTCGCATTGTGGGGTAAGGGGAAGGTATGCACAAATCGGACAAAATTCACGCTCATACTATCATGATGCATAGTGTTCAAGCTCTTTACTGCAATTGAGATTGCCATTGAGATTGCTTGCGGATTTTAGGAATATAATTAATTTTTAAAAATAAAAAAATCATTTAGTATTCCCCCGAAAATCAATTAAAAATTGTATTTTAGGCGGAGCAAAAATTTTTGATGAATGAAAGTAAGAAATGTCGTACTAGCAGCGTGTGCACTCACAGCCTGTGCTACGCCGCCTAAACAAATTAAACAAGTGAAAGAGAATGTTTTAAAATACCCTACGACCAAAAAAGAAAATGTGAGTTATGAGCATTTTGGCGTAAAAGTGCAAGATCCCTACCGCTGGCTCGAGGACGATCGCTCGGCAGAAACAGCCGCTTGGGTGAAGGCTGAAAACGAAGTAACCAACGCGTATTTAGCCCAAATTCCGTTTAGAAATCAACTTAAAAAACAACTGACTGATTTATGGAATTATGAGAAAATTTCTGCCCCGTCGCGTCACGGCAACTGGTTGTATTTTTATAAAAATGATGGATTGCAAGCACAATCGGTGTTGTATCGCAAAAAAAGCGAAAACGCTAAACCTGAGGTTTTTTTAGACCCAAATAAATTTTCCAAAGACGGCACCACATCGCTTGCGGGCATTAGCTTTTCCAAAGACGGTTCGCTCGCAGCTTATCAAATCTCAGAAGGCGGTTCGGATTGGAGAAAAGTCATCGTGATAGATACCAATACCAAGCAACAGGTGGGAGATATTTTGGTTGATGTGAAATTCTCGGATCCTGCTTGGCTCGGCAACGAGGGCTTCTTTTATTCTTCATACGATAAGCCACAAGGCAGCGAACTTTCGGCAAAGACCAATCAGCACAAATTGTATTTCCATAAATTGCGCACGCCTCAAAAAACAGATGAATTGATTTTCGGTGGAGAAAAAACACCACGCCGATACATCAGTGCTAGCATTACCGAAGATCAACGATATTTAATCATTTCTGCGGCACAATCTACTAGTGGAAACGAGCTTTATATCAAAGATTTAAAAAATCCAAATGCTGAAATAATTACGGTTTTAAACGATTTTTCTACCGATACGCGTGTAGTGAATAGTCAGGGAGAGGAATTGTTTATGCAGACCAATTACCAAGCACCCAACAATCGTTTGATAAAAGCAAATATCAATAATTTAGCCAAAGAAAATTGGGTAGATGTCATTCCAGAAAAGCCAGAAGTGCTCAATGTTTCGTCGGTGGGCGGTTTTCTTTTTGCCCATTATTTAAAAGATGCCAACACGCAAGTTTTTCAGTATGATTATGATGGGCGACAAATTCGCCAAATCCAATTGCCAGGGCTAGGAACAGCGAGTGGCTTTGGAGGAAAAGATAGCGAAAAAACGACTTATTTCACATTTACCAATTATATCACGCCGCCCACTATTTATCAATACGATGTGATAAGTGGAGATTTCTCGGTATACGAAAAATCAAAAGTAAAATTCAATCCAGAAGATTATGTTTCTGAGCAGGTTTTCTATACTTCAAAAGATGGAACCAAAGTCCCAATGACTATTTTCTATAAAAAAGGATTGAATAAAAATGGTAAAAATCCAACTATTTTATATGGTTATGGTGGGTTTAATATTAGTTTGACACCGTCGTTTAGCGTTGCACGAGCCGTGTGGATTCAAAACGGTGGCGTATATGCCGTAGCAAATCTGCGCGGTGGTGGCGAATATGGAAAAGAATGGCATGATGCGGGAACCAAATTGCACAAAAAAAATGTTTTTAATGATTTTATTGCCGCCGCCCAATATTTGCACCAAAATAAATACACTTCGCCAGCCTATACCGCCATCGATGGGCGTTCCAATGGTGGATTGCTCGTAGGTGCAAGCGAAACTTTGCGTCCTGATTTATTTGGGGTGGCGTTGCCAGGCGTGGGCGTGCTCGATATGCTGCGCTACCACACCTTCACGGCGGGCGCGGGCTGGGCGTACGACTACGGAACTGCTGAAGACAGCAAAGAAATGTTTGAATATTTAAAATCATATTCGCCCGTGCACAATGTGAAAAAAGGCGTTTGCTACCCAGCAACACTCGTGCTTACAGGCGACCACGACGATAGAGTAGTGCCAGCGCATAGCTTTAAATTTGCCGCCGAGCTCCAAGCTAAGCAATCCTGTGCTAAACCTACACTCATTCGCATTGAAACCAATGCAGGGCACGGCGCAGGGCGCTCCACAGAGCAAGTGGTAAGCGAATATACCGATGCTTATTCCTTTGCGCTCTACCAAATGGGCGTAAGGCATTTGCCATTTAGATAGGGCAGAGGCTATGCAGTAATTAAGATGAATTTTTTACCTCAACCGCCAGCTCCGCAGGAGCTGGCGGTTTCTTTTTTTATGGCAGAGGTGGGGCGTTTTGCCCTTTTTTTGCCATTCTCTTTCGTAGGTTTGCGCGTGTACCTTGTAGGTTTGCGTATGTACCTTGTAATGATGCGTTTCTTCTTGGTAAGCATTGCTTTTTCAGCGGTAATGATTACTTTTTCAGTAGTAATGATTGCTTTTTCAGTGGTAATGATTACCTTTTCAGTGGTAATGATTACTTTTTCAGTGGTAGTGATTACTTTTTCAGTGGTAGTGATTACTTTTTCAGTAGTAATGATTACTTTTTCAGTGGTAGTGATTACTTTTTCAGCGGTAGTGATTACTTTTTCAGTGGTAGTGATTACTTTTTCAGCGGTAGTGATTACTTTTTCAGCGGTAGTGATTACTTTTTCAGTGGTAGTGATTACTTTTTCAGCGGTAGTGATTACTTTTTCAGCGGTAGTGATTACTTTTTCAGCGGTAGTGATTACTTTTTCAGCGGTAGTGATTACTTTTTCAGCTGTAGTGATTACTTTTTCAGCTGTAGTGATTACCTTTTCAGCGGTAGTGATTACTTTTTCAGTGGTAGTGATTGCCTTTTCAGTGGTAGTGATTGCCTTTTCAGTGGTAGTGATTGCCTTTTCAGCGGTAATGATTACCTTTTCAGTGGTAATGATTACCTTTTCAGCGGTAATGATTGCTTTTTCAGTGGTAATGATTGCTTTTTCAATGGTAAATATGAATTTATACCCGGTAGTTTTGTATTTTTTTGAGAAATTTTCAATTTATGGGTTTTAAATCTAGGTTAAACAAAGCCACGCCTCCTTTGGAGGCGTGGCTTTTGCATAGCTTTGAAAGTAGCATTTTATGGCTCTACTATTCCAAATTTCTGCATTAGATATTGGTTAATTTGCGCGATTTCTTCATCGGTGAGCTGGCGGTCATAGATAAGTACTTCGCCGATTTCGCCCTGCCATATTCTATCGTTAAAGCCGCGGTCTTTGGCAATGGAGCCTACCTTGGCGGCGGCTTTATTATCCGCCACGCGCACGGTGTAGAGCGCAAGCTTATCGGTTTTGAAATTGGTGTTAAAGAAATTCGCCGTTTTATTATTAATCATTGTGGCGCCTCCGTTGGCAGGGTCAAAGCGATTGCGGTCGCTCATCCAGCCCGAGAAGATAGGCCCCAAAGCACCGTTGCTATGGAAGTCTGCCGCGCTTTCGCTACCGAGCAAGAAACTGAAATTGCTGGTGGTGTTAGGGTTGAGCTTAGAGACGATGAAGAAGGTTTTGCCCTGATAGGTTTGGTCTAGCTGAATGCTCGCGCCCTCTCTATTCGGCTGAATGCTGATGAGCTTTTGCCCCGTGGCGGCGGTTTTCATTTCCGCAAAATTAGGCTTCGCAAGGGTGTAGCCTGCACCCGAGATGGGGTCTTCTATCACCTGATTGTCCCAATCCATATGGTTGGCGCTCACCCGAGCCACAAGCCCCGAGATGCTGTTGGGCAGGT
This sequence comes from Ornithobacterium rhinotracheale, assembly GCF_004088395.1. NCBI lineage: Bacteria > Pseudomonadati > Bacteroidota > Flavobacteriia > Flavobacteriales > Weeksellaceae > Ornithobacterium > Ornithobacterium rhinotracheale. The sequence continues at coordinate 564,826 of NZ_CP035107.1, forward strand.
CGCTTTCTTTTGGGCGAGTTGCAATGCCATATTTATCGATTAAATACTGATTGATTTGCTGAATTTGGGCAAGGTCTAGCTTTTCATCTAAGATGATGACTTCGGCAATGTTTCCTATCCAAGTTCTGTTGCCAAAACCTCTGTCCTTAGAGATGTAGCGCACGCTGGCGCTGGCATTGGCATCGTCTACACGCAGGGCATACACCGCGAGGCCATTGGTGTAGAAATTGGTGTTAAAGAAGTTTCGTCTCAGCCCATTAATCATCGTTACACCGCCATTGGCAGGGTTAAATACCCCTGGGCGCGTGCTTAGTATAGCGCCAAGCTTGCCGCCACTGTGGAAGTGTGGCGCAACACCCGCTTGCGCACCGAGCAAGAAGCTAAAACTGTTGCTGGTATTAGGGTCTAGTTTAGAGACGATGAAGAAGGTCTTGCCTTGATAGGTTTTGCCTAAATCGATGTAGCTGTTTTGGGCTTTAAAGTGTAGGGTTTTATGCCCGTTGGATAGCTCTTGGCTTTGTTCTAGCTCTACCTGATCGGCGTTTGCAAAGGTGTAGCTTTTGCCCGTAATCTTATCGCTGATGCTGGCATTGTCGAGATTGGCATTGGCAGCATCTACCCATACAAGGGTTTTCCCGAGGAGGTCTTTTAGCACCTCTGGGGTGTCGCAGGCGCAGTAAGGGTACACGGTAAAGTATTCGGGGAAGGTCTCGGTGTAGCTTTGCCCTTGCTCATCGGTGAGGGTGAGCTTGGCACTGAACCGCCCAAATTTGTTGTAAACCACGCTTGGCGTATCGGTATCGGCGTTGCGCACTTGGCTAGCACCAGGGAATTCCCACGCGCGTTTTACGATGTTTTTGCCATAGTATAGCGAAATGTTTTTGGGCTTAAATTCAAACTCTTTGATGAAGGAGGTGCGCGCAGGAGCTTCTATATTCACCTCTATGGCGCTCATTTTTTCTAGTACTTCCTGCGGGAGCTTGCGTGTCCAGATGCCTGCCCCAGAGGTGGCCATATAGAACTCGCCCGTGCGGTACTGTATTTTGGGCTCTAAGATGTTTAGGTTAAAGGGTAAATCCTCGCTGTATTCCTTCCACTGCCCATCTATGTAATAGAATACTTTGGAACGATTGTTCCCAAAGAGGAATATAACATCGGTGCCCCGCACATTGATGATGTGGCGGTATTTGAGGCTAGGGTCTGGGCTGCTGATTGATTCCCAACTTTGTCCCCCATCGTGGCTTACTTTTAGCATATCATTCCACCCGTATCGGAAAAGGGCATAGAGCGTTTTAGGGTCTTTATCGGAGATGGCAATGTTGATGTTTCTAGGGAATGGAGCGGTTCTTTCCGTCCAAGTGGCACCACCATCTACCGAGGCATATAGCTTGTTATTAGCCGTTAAGTACTGGTACAAAGGATTGGAGAAAGCCACCATATACTGCTGCGGTTCTGTTTTAGGCTCAATATCCATTTGCTTGATGCGCCTTACGCCGTTTTCTTTATAACTATAAAGGTAAAGCCCAAATTTGCCTGCCTCTTTTTCCTCTTTGGACTGAGCGAAATAATACATATTTCCGTATAAATCGCGCTGCGTGTAGTACGGAATATCGCCCCCTGCATAAGGCTCAAAGGGCATAGGGTCTAGCTTATAATTGCCCGAGTAGGTAGTGTGGAGGTCTGCCGAGGCCGTGATGCCCGAGTAATCCGAGAAGACGAAATGCCGCTCATCATCGCCAGGGAGTACATAGCCCGTTGTGTTTTCGCCGCCGCCAAGGTGTTTAAATACGCCTTTTCCGTAAGTTTCCACATGGTAGCTATCGCCGTTGTGGTACATACCGCCGCCCATATTGGTGTGGTATTCTCCGAGGTCAAAGCCCCAGTAATCGCCACCGAGACCACTGGTGCGCACGATGTTTTCGGTCTCAAAGAAATCGGTGGAGTAATTAATTCCGCCATCGGTACTGAGCCAAGTGTCTACCGTGCCATCAGGGTTGATTTGCTGGTAGAAGGTTTGCATATCGGGGTGCAATTGTTTGGGGCCAGAGTAGCCACCAAATCGTTCAAAACTCTGCCCACCATTTCTGGAAATATATGCGTTTAACCCTCCTACGATAAAGGTGTTAGGGTCTTTGGCAGAGACGATGATGGCACAGTTGTAAAACCCTTGGGTGTAAGTGCCCTTAGGTACCCAAGGGAAAGTGGCAAGGTTGATGTTCTCTGGGTAGCTGTAACCGTTGGCACCTGCACCAGGGCCATTAGGGTTAGGCAGTGTCCAGTGTTCGCCTGCATCGTTGCTTCTATACACGCCCCAGAAAGCATTGTCTGCCGAGGTTTGCGCCGCAATGATGTAGGCATACACCACTTGGTCATCGCTTGGGGCTATGGCGAGCCTTGCCCCGCTACAACCATTCATTCGGGTGGTAGGCTCATACCAGCCGTTGCCGTTGGTGCCTTTGCGCTCCCAAGTTTCGCCCCCGTCGGTAGATTTGTAGAAATACATAAAATGAGTGGCGCTATCGTAAGCTAGGGCGTAGAGTTCGTTGTCGTGATTAGGGCGTTTTATAACATCGGTAACGCATAGAGGGAGCTTCACCTCGTAAGTGTAAGAGATGTTGCTGGCGCTTCCCGTTTGGGTTACTTTAATCAAGCCTCTGTTAGTCGCCATAAAGATTTTATCGTTCAGCGGATTGCCATCTGTGGGAATGCTGATGATTTTAGAAATATTATTCCCAATGCCTGCATATTTTTTAAGCTGATTAAAATCTGAATGGAACGCCCAAGTGATGCCGCCGTCTCGGGTGGTGTAAAGCCCTTTGCCAGAGCCTGCAAGGATTACATTTTCATCTGAGGCTAAGAAGGAAAGGGCGGTTACCTCTCTCACATCATAATTTCGGGTAGCGAGGTGCCACATTTTGCCCTTGCTGTGAGAGATGTACACAGTGCCACTCTCTACGGCACACACCGTGTAATTAGGATTGGTGGGCGATTGTGCAAAGGCGCGCACATTGGCTTGGTGCGTAGAGGTAGGCTCGCCCGTGTTGGAGAGCATCTGCACAGGGCCATAGTAGTGCCAGCCCGAAAAGGTGGCGTGGTAAGGCACCGTTTCGCTATCATAGATAGAGGCACTGGTGGTAGAGAGGCTTCGTCTTCTACGGATTTTGCTTTTAGGCTTTTCGTAGAAACTATTGTTAAGCTCTGCCTCAGTAGGGAATTCCACAAAGCCCTGAGCGTTAATGTAAGGCTGTACTTCCTTTCGCCATTCTAGGTATTCTTTTTCGTACACACTACGGAATTCCTTTTTTATAGGCGTGTTTTCCTCTTTGGCGTGTGCAAGCCAAGCGGATTTAGGGGGCTTTGCCTGTTTTTTTTCTTTTTTAATAAGCGCGATGGCTTCTGGGTCTAGGTCGTTAGGCGTTTGGTCTCTATAAATTCCGTACAGAGAGTCTACTACAAAGACATTGGGCTTCGGCTTGTGCATTTCTAGGTAGAAGGCTGGCACGGCCTGAGACTGCGCACGCACGCCTATGATGCCCCACAGAAGGCTGGCGCAAAGTAGGTATTTTAATATTTTCATAGATTTAAGCTAAGTTTTTTATTTATGCTGAACGAGGAGGCTCACATTGGTATCTGGGCCGCCCACTTGGTAGTTAAAGGTGAAGTTACAGCAATTGTTGTAGAAGGCTATTACCTCGGCTTTGTAGTTGCCACGAGGTAGTTTTTTGATGCTTAATAGTGGCAGATTTCCGTAATAATCGGAGATACCATCAGATAGAAAGGTGTTAGAAGCCTTGTCGATAACCTCGCTGGTATTGTCATCTAAGCGCGTGAGTTTTAGCTTAAATAAAGGGGCAAATGCAGAGCTTCTTCCCTTGAAGTTTACGGTAACATTGAAGCTCACCTCCTTTTCCTCTGGCACCGAGAAGGTGAGGCTGGCGCCAGGCACGGGCGTTTCCACCTGCGTTTGGTCCATATTGAGGGCTTGCTGTGCTTGGGTATCTGCAAAATAAGCCGTGGCGGTGCCGTTGGTAGCGGTGGCTTGCGCTAGGGGTGTCCACTTGATGCCGTCCCAGAAGTAGAATTGCCCTTCGGTCTGGTTAAAGATTAATTGCCCTTTTTCGTTTCCGCTGGGAGGGTTTTGTTTCACCCGAGGGATTAGGATTCCTGCGGAGGAGTCTGGCGTGTCGGGGTTTGTTACTTGAATGTCTAGTGTAGCTTGTGGGGTCTCGGTATTGATGCCCACTTGTGCGTGCAGCCCTGCGCTAAGCCCTGCAAGGCATAGGAATGTGTAAAGTCTATTCATTTATTGTATTTTTTTGTTTTGAGAAAAAAAGTGCGCAAAATTAAGATTTATATTTTACATAAAGTGTATTTTTAACAATGCTGCTTTTTATTTTAATGAAAAGAATTATTTTTTAGTTCAGTTGTAACATCTTTAATCGAAAGTTTTTTCCACAAAACGCTAAAAAATATGTTTATAATCTATGAGGCTTGGCGTGTAGGTTTTCAATAAAATTCCTAACTTTACGCACACAAAAATTTCGTAACAAAAATCAATTAACTTATGTCAACATTCGTAGTAGTAGGCCTTCAATGGGGCGACGAGGGAAAAGGTAAAATCACCGATGTTCTATCGGCAAAGTCTGATTATGTAGTACGCTTTCAAGGCGGAAACAATGCGGGGCACACCGTGTATGTGGGCGAGAATAAATTTGTCTTGCAACTACTGCCCTCAGGCGTGTTACAATGCCGCGGAAAATGCATCTTGGGCAACGGCGTAGTGGTGGATCCTAAAGCCTTTATGGGCGAAATCGCAAAAATAGAGGAGAAAAATATGCGTACAGACCATGTCTTCATCAGTCGCCGTGCGCATGTAATTATGCCATACCATATCTTGTATGATACCTACCGCGAGGAAGCCGCAGGCAAAAGCTCCATCGGTACCACCAAAAAGGGAATCGGGCCGTGCTATGAGGACAAAGTAGCCCGCATAGGCGTGCGTATGATTGATTTGCTAAACCCTGAAATTTTAAAAGAAAAATTAAAGAAAAACATTGAAACCAAAAATGCCATCTTTGAGAAATTGTACAATAAGCCAGGCTTAGACTTCGAGGCGGTGTACCAAGAATACCTAGCCATAGGCGAGCAATTAAAAGAGCGCATCGTAGATACAGAACTTGAACTAAACCAAGCCATCGACCGCGGAGACAATGTCCTATTTGAAGGCGCACAAGCCCTAATGCTCGACATAGATTTTGGTACCTATCCCTATGTTACCTCCTCATCGCCCACCACAGGCGGCGTGTGCGTGGGGGCAGGCGTTCCGCCGACCAAGCTGCAACACCTCATCGGGGTGGCAAAAGCCTACTGCACACGCGTAGGAAACGGACCCTTTGTGAGCGAAGACTTTGGCGAAGCAGGCGCTACAATGGCAAAAGTAGGCAACGAATTCGGTGCCGTAACGGGCAGACCAAGAAGATGCGGGTGGCTCGACTTAGTAGCACTTCGCCACGCTTGTATGATTAATGGTACCACGCATTTAGTCATCACCAAATTAGATGTATTGCAAGGTTTTGATAAAATCAAAGTCTGCACTGCTTATGAAACCGAAGACGGCCAAATCATAGATTACTTTACCTCATCTACCACCAAATTGGCCCAATACAAGCCCGTGTATACCGAGCTTGATGGCTTTCACGAAGACATCACACAAGCCAGTAGATTTGAGGATTTGCCAGAAACTGCCCAAAAATACATTCACTTCATTGAGGAATATTTAGGCATTGAGGTATACCTCGTTTCAGTAGGGCCAGAGAGAAGCCAAAACATCATTAGAAAAGAATTGTTTTAAATCACTTAAAAACACACAATGAGCCAACAAAACGAAATTTACCAAAACCCGCTCGCATCACGCTATGCATCAAGAGAAATGCTATACAACTTTTCGCCCGACAAGAAGTTTGGAACTTGGCGAAAACTATGGATAGCCCTCGCCGAAATCCAAAAAGAATTAGGCTTAGACATTGCCCAAGAGCAAATCGATGAGCTAAAAGCCCAAGCCGAAAACATAGATTACGAAAAAGCAGCCGCTTATGAAAAGAAATTCCGCCACGATGTTATGGCGCATGTTCACACCTTTGGCGATGCTGCTCCCAAGGCCAAAGCCATCATTCACCTAGGCGCCACCTCTGCCTTTGTGGGCGATAACACGGATTTAATTCAGATTAAAGATGCCTTAGCCATCGTGCGAGAGAAACTAGTGAATGTGATTGCTGGGCTAAGCAAATTTGCCTTGCAATACAAAGACTTGCCCACCTTAGGCTTCACCCACTTTCAGCCCGCGCAGCTCACCACAGTGGGCAAGAGAGCCACGCTGTGGCTACAAAGCGTGCTATTAGATTTTGAGGAATTAGAATTCCGAATCAATACCCTTAGATTTCGCGGCGTAAAAGGCACTACGGGCACGGCAGCAAGTTTCAAGGAATTGTTTAATGGCGATTATGCCAAAATTAAAACCTTAGACCAAAAACTCTCCGAGCGATTCGGCTTCACCCAAGTGCTAGGCGTTACGGGGCAGACTTATGATAGAAAAATCGATGCCGAGGTAATGGCACTTTTAAGCAACATTGCACAATCCGCCCATAAATTCTCCACCGATTTACGACTATTGCAAAACCTAAAAGAGGTAGAAGAGCCTTTTGAGAAAAACCAAATAGGCTCCTCCGCTATGGCCTATAAGCGAAACCCTATGCGCAGTGAACGCATCGGCGCCTTGGCCAAATTTGTGATGACGGTATCGCAGGGCGCAGGCCTTGTAGCCGCCACGCAGTGGTTTGAGCGCACCCTTGATGATTCCGCCAATAAGCGGCTCACCATTCCACAAGCCTTCCTAGCAATAGATTCCATCTTAGGCATTTGGATTAATGTGCTAGATGGCATCGTGGTGTACCCCAAAATGATTGCCAAGCGAATCAGCGAGGAACTCCCCTTTATGGCCACCGAATATATGATTATGGAGGGCGTGAAAAACGGAGGCGACCGCCAAGACCTCCACGAAATCATTCGCGAGCACTCAATGGAGGCAGCCAAGCAAGTCAAAATAGAAGGTAAGCCAAACGATTTGGTGGAGCGTATTGTGAATGATGATAAATTCCCAATCGATAAAGCGAAACTACAAGAAGTGCTTGATCCCGTAAATTTCATAGGTTTTGCACCACAACAAACCGAGGATTTTATTGCAGAATATGCTCAGCCGATTTTAGATAAATACCAAGATTTAATCGGTCTGAATTTTGAATTGAAAGTTTAATTTAATCATTTATTTTAACATACTAAAAAAGCCGTTCGCGAGAACGGCTTTTTTAGTGTTAAGAGAAAGTGGTTATTCGTTTATGGGAGGGAATACGAATCCTTCTCCATTATCTTGATTTACAAATTTAGCGTTGCTTGGCATTGGTAAATTTTTCTGACTTTTAGACCAATCCCAAATTTCAGTTTCGTCTTCTGTGATTTCTCCTGTTTCACGATTAAGCTTTTTTCCATTCATTGGGTAGTATAGTAATAGCCCATCATCATCTGGATTTACCATTTTCCATACATTATCTTTAATTTGTTGGTCTGTTCTAGCTGTTTTCCAGAATCTAACTTCACGAATTAATTCGTTTGAACTACTGATCCAGAGACCTGTTAAGCCATATTTTCCTGTTCTGATTTCACGATTGGCCACTAGTTGTCCATTTACATAAACTTTTGTGAATTTTCCGTCATATACAAATGAAAGCATATACCATTTATTTGGTTCTGCAGATAATTTATCAGAAGGAATATCAATTTGAGAGGCTCCAGTTTTAATTTGTAATTGATTAGGTCTAATTGTAACATCACCAAATCTAGTAAAAATTTCATCTAAAGCATCTGCATTTTTTACAGTTTTTGTACCGGCGATAGATCTGTTGTTTTGGCTGTATTCCGAACGATTAACCATAACCTCCATAGTCCATTGATCAACTTTGAAGTCATCCTCAAACATTTCTCCATTCGCAGTTCCACTGCCGGCCAATTTTAGTACTTTGGTAATTATTTTTTGATTAAGTACTAAAATAGCTTCTGATTGTCCTTTTATTACATCAGCACTCCCCCTATGATTTTAATTGGAAGGGCATAATCCCCTTCTCTTGAGAATGTTAAATCTTTAAGTTGGATTGGTATGCTAGAAGTGATGTAGTTAGGTTTGATGCTAACGCTACTTTTTGCATTATACATATCTTTTGGGAGCATGATGTATGATGTCCCATTTTCTTTATTGTATGCTTCTAGTTGCTTCTCATCTCCATATTCAATTGTGGCAAATGAATTTTTATTTTCTTTGTTTACTAAATTAAGTTTCAATTCATCAATTGTTGAAGACGAGCCTTCCGCAACGAAAGCTTGTAAGCTTTGTTGTGTGAAATAGATGCCTTGATGGCTGGTATAGTCCTCTGTAGGCTTGTTGTATAATTCGTCTTGACACCCATTTATCATTAACAATGGAGCTAGGAATAATATTATCTTTTTCATTTTTGTTTAGTTTAATTTATTGAAAATTTCCTGGATATTTTTGATTACCATAGTATAGAGCTTTTCTTATCCATTTGTAAGGTGGATCGTTAGGATAGTCATATTCCATATGGTAGCTTCCGACACCGCCTATGCGTTTTCCGCTAGGTAGATCCAATGTAGCATAATCACAGAATTGAATCCCTCCCTCCATTTTGTTAAGCTCTGGTCTTGCCTCGCTTCTGTATCGAGTGATACCACCTGTTTTCCAGGTTTGTTCAAATTCTACTGTAATAATGGTTTTTCTTTCCCAATTATCTAGGTGAGGTTTAGTTATTTTGTCTAATACAGAAGTGGTTGTGGAATTCCAATAAGCTTGATAGATATAATGATCTATTTTTTTAGAAGTTTCTGTGGATAATAGATCTGGTTGCCCATCCATCACAAGCATTTTCCCCGCAGGGTTTAGTCTATTGTAAAGTGTTTCTATGAATAGTTGCATATTGTGGTTTCCCTCAATTGTTTGACCATTGGCTAAACTCCCAGAATGCCCGTAGTTTGGCTCATAGTCAATATCAAATCCATCGAAGTTATATTTTTCAATGGTGTCGCAAATAGCGTTTGCATAAGCTTTTACACCTTCAGAGAAGTTTCCGTTTCCTTTTTCGTTCACCCAAAAACTTTGTGGGTCTTTTCCTTCTGGAGTCAATTGATCTCCCAGATTTTGGACTATCCAGCAAAGTAGAGCTTTTCCGCCTTTAACTTCTTGAAAGAATTTTAAGTCGTCTAAATGTTCTTTGGAAAAATTACCCTTCATTCCCCAAATAGAAACGAAATCTACGCTATCTGGAAGGGCTTTTAAGTAGTTTTGCGGGTTAGAGCCTTTACCTGTCCAGTTTCCAAACCACCCAAAACCTTTCACATGAGGTGTTTTTCTGTATTCTCTTAGTTCTTTATAATAATCCCTCAAATGTGGAGGCAAATCTTCTTCAGATTTAGCTTCTAATAATGGGACTAATCGAGTTAAACCTTTTTCATTATCAAAAGTAGTTCTTTCGGTGTCATTCCAGTCGCTACAGCTTGTAACAAAACTAGCGATAAAAATCGATAATAATATTTTAGTTACTTTTTTCATTTTTTTAATTTTGTTGTTTTGGTCTATTATTTCTCACCCACCATAATTTAGTAGATCCTTGATCGTCTCCGCCAAGCAGAGCTGGTACTTCTCTCATACTAGGGTTTGATGTATATTCAGTTGGAGCATATGAGAATCTTTCTGGTGCATAACAATTGTTGCAGCCAATTCTTCCGGGAGCAGATTGGTCAAATGGCCTCATAATATATGGGTAGCCTGTTCTTCTATATTCTGTCCAAGCTTCTACTGCATTTGGATATAGTGCTAAATATTTTTGGGTTAATATTTTTTGTAAATGTTGTTCCGTTTCATCAACATTATCCCATATGTCTCTCCAATTAGGAGAAGTGTTGCCGGCAGCGAGGTTGAAGGAGTAAGGATCTGACCAAGTTCCAAATTTGTAACCTCTTGTTGTTAAATTTTTAGGTCTACTATTAGATGTTAGATATATTTCAACACCACTTGAAATATTATTTTCTTGGAAAGATGTTTTTACGCCTTGCTCATAAAGTGTTTGTGCATCTTCGCTTATTAAGCCATACAACGCAGCCTCAGCCTTTAAAAAATATGTTTCTGATGCTCGGTACCAATATAATGGTGAGTTTGCTTGGACTTTAGGTTTTGCTGCTGCAGTGATTGCATAATCAGTCTTGGGTAATTTATTTTCTGGAGCAATTCCGTTATATTCTCCTCTTGCAGGGGTAAAATAAACTTCTAGTCTAGGGTCATTGTATCCTACTAAATAAGACCAAATTGTTGTCCCCATTCTAGTTTCTCCATATTCTTCTACAGATGCAATCATCGAATTCAATAAAGGTAATTTTGCAGAAGAGCCTATTTTAGCTTCTTCGTCTGGAGATGTTATAACTCCACCGTTTGCAGGATTTAAAGCTTTGTCTATGTATTCTTGGGCGAGGGCGTGGTCTTTAAAATGAGATCTCACTGCCATTCTCAGCATTAAGGAGTTTGCGAATTTCACCCATTTTTTGGCGTCACCATCATAAATGACATCATAGTCTTTTAGTAGCTTATTTTGAACATCTTTTAAGGTTTCAACACTCTTAGAAAGATCTGCTAACATATGTTTGTAGACTTCCTCTTGTGAGTCAAGTTTTGGAGCAATATCTCCTTTCCCTGCATTTGAGTACACAATCGGACCGAAAACATCAGTCGCTCTTAACCATCCCGCGATTTTTACAATGTTTGCCAAAGCAAATACTTGTTGGTCATACGGATCTTTTGAGTCTTTGGCTAAAACATTGATTTCTTGCCATTCTCTAAATAGATTTGAGTAGAAGTTCTTTTGAGCATAGCCCATTCTTCCTTCATTAAAATTCCAGTTAGCCTCTGTATTAAATCCCCAGTTGTTATTATTTCCGAAATAGCCGATGTAATTACCAGAAGAGATTAAATCTGTGTTTTGTAAATCGTTACCAGGTCCCGTTGTTTTATCTGGAGATCCAATTGGTATCACCAGTTGCTGCATTTTCATAAATGGAGCGCCATATGCTAGACCTCCTTGTTTGTATTCTTCATCTGTTACCCCGTAAACATCTGTATTGATGTCTTGAAAATCGGTACAAGCAGAGAAGAAAGCTAATATAGCTAATACTATTATATTTCGTTTCATTTGAATTTTATTTAATTATTATAATCCGAATTTTAAACTAACTCCTATGTTTCTTAAACTTGGGAGCATGAAGTAATCAAATCCTTGTCCTAAATATCCAGTTGACGCCGTTAATTCAGGGTCGTATGGTGCTTTGTTATATATCATCCAAAGGTTTGTTCCTATGATAGATAAGCTTAAATTTTTGATGTTTCCGCCTAGTAGCTCTTTATTAAATGTATAGCCTATGCTTGCTTGTTGTAGTCTAACATTGGTTGCACTATATGTGTTGTAAGAGTCTAGATTGTAGACAACATCATAGAATGTTCTAGGATCAACTAGGATGTTTCCAAGCTCTACCCCATTTGCATCTCTTGACTCTGCAGATCTTTTAGAAACGCCATATTTGTCAAGTGCTGCTTGAGTTTTGGAAATAACAATACCTCCAAGGCGAGCATTGAATAAGAGGTATAAATTAAATCCTTTGTAGTCGAATGAGTGGCTCCACCCAAGATTCCAATCAGGATTTATGCTACCAAGTTTAAATGGTTTTACTTTTTCTGTTACTAAGCCTCCTCCAGGATTGTATTCAAAGTACCCATCTTGGTCTCTTTTAATTTGCTCAAAACCATAAACATCTCCGAATGAGCCTCCTTCCTCAAGAATATATCGTCCTAATTGGATGCTCTTGATTGGAATAGTTTGCCCATTTACAGGGTTTTTAATATCTCCTCCTAAGGCTACAATCTTGTTGCGGTTTGCTGTTGCAGTAACGGTCGTGTTGTATTTCAAATCTTTGGTGATTCTTTTGTTAAATCCGAGCGTTGCTTCTATACCTTTGTTTTCAAGATTACCAGATTGGTAGTACATGAATTTATACCCAGAAGTTCCAGATAGCGATGCACTGATTAGCTGATCAAGAGTATTGGACTTGTATAATGTTACCCCCAACGAAAGAGCGTTGTTGAACATTTTAGCATCCATACCTACCTCCCATGAGCGGGTAGTTTGTTTTGAGTATTCGCTTAATGGATAAAACTCAAAGGCATCGATACTACCTCCATTGATTTTTCTAGTAACGGTACCTTTTGTGATCCCTGTTTTAGTTAATGGAGAAGCTACATCTGTGTAAGATGCTCTCACTTTTAAATAACCAAGAGTAGGTTTAATGCTTGCCTTTAAATTTGGAGATAATAACTCTGTTACAACAGCAGATAAACCAACTGATGGATAGAATACCCATTCGCTATCTGTGTTCACGAGCTTAGAGTTTCTATCTGTTCTTCCAGTTAAAGTCAAGTATAAGGCGTTGTTCCATGAAATTTCAGCAGAAGAGAAGAATGCATAGTTTCGTTCTCTGCTATTTCCTCCTGTTTCCGATGGAGTGGATTTAGATGGATCTATATTCGTGTAGGTGAATTTGTTAGGCACTAGTAATAATTGCCCTCCATATCCGCGACCTTTTGCATCTGAATCCTCGAAAGATGTACCTACATTCAGATTGATGTTGAAGTCAGATAAGAAGTCTTTATTATAGTTTAGGATAGCATCTGCATATCTTTGCTTTACAAAATCAGAGGAGTAAGTATATCTTCCTTTTGGTCCTGCAAAAATATTGTTGGTTGAGGCATATCGCTTATCTTCTCTTTCTCCGAATGTGTTATCAAGTCTAAAACGGGTTGATAAATTTAAATGTTTGCTAAAATCGTACTTAGCCGATGCATAGAACATAAATCTGTCTTTCGCTTCAGGTCTTAAATTTCTATAAGAGATCCAATAAGGGTTATCGATTCCCATACCCATATCGCCAGGGCTCCAATACTGAGTATTGTAACCAAGTCCTGCATCGTATCTTTCAAAATATTTCTCTTGATCAAAGTTTCTACCTCTTGGGTACAAGTAAGCTCCTACAATAGGGTTGAAATATGAGCCAAAAGAGATCATGTTGTTTGAATATTCTCTTACATAGCTAGCAGATGCATCTAAGGTGAGTTTCTCGTCAAATAATTTTGCCGTATTTCTTAAAGTAGCATTGTATCTATGGTATTTATTGTTAGGCACAATTCCATCGGCATTCACAGCAGAGGCTGAAAAAAAAGTCTGGTTAATTTTATTTCCAGTAGATAAATTAAATGAATTGTTGTAAGTAAAGCCAGTTTGGAAGAAATCTTTTGGATTATAATCGCTTGGCTCATCCAGTTTTTTACCCCAAGACCAATATGAACCGTTTTCGCTTCCATATGTGTTTTGAAATTCTGGCATCACAAACGGAGATGAAGTTTCTACCGATGTGGATATGTTAATAGAAGTTTTTCCTTCAGAGCCACGCTTTGTATTAATTAAGATGACACCATTTGCTGCATTAGCTCCGTAAAGTGCAGCAGCCGCAGGCCCACTCAATACGTTTACGCTTTCTATATCCTCTGGATTGATGCTTGAAATCCCTTCTCCAGACGCGCTACCACCAAATCCAGTTCCATCGCCTCCACGATTAGCAGAGTTTATCATTGGAATACCATCAATTACATAAAGCACATTGTTGTTACCTTCAATAGACTTAGCCCCGCGCATCACAACCTTAGTAGCTCCACCAACACCGGATGCACTTCTATTGATTTGTACCCCAGCAACTTTACCATTCAAGCTATTTACAAAGTTTGCATCCTTTACACGAGTAAGCTCCTCTTGATCCAACTTTTGAATGGTATAACTCAACGCTTTTTCTTCTCTTTTGATACCCAATGCCGTTACCACCAAATCATCAAGTGCAACATTGTTACCTATACCATAAATACCTTTTCCAAAAAGGTTGCTCACATACATCTCGCCATTATTGAAATCGACATTTACTGGTAAATTTGCAGAAAGGTAATCCCCAATATCTGCAAGACTTTCGTCTTTGAAGTCAACAGGACTAATGTTGATGTCTTTTAAATCCTCTTTGTTAAAATGAATTTTAACATTTGTTCGGCTCTGTAGAGAGCTCAAGAAATCGGCTAGGGGAACTTCTTGTGTAACCTCATAGCTGATCTTTCCTTCATTCACCTGTGCATAAGTTTGCATTTGCCCCAAGGCAAAACACAGGCACGCACTCATTAGAATTTTTTTCATGTTACATTATTTATTCTTTTGTTGTGTAGAATTATCTTAGCTAAAGTACGCCTAATTATACTATTTGTCAAATTTACGCAATGTGATTTCTATCATAGAATATTTTTTTAGGCGGGAGAGCGCCCGAACAATTTTCTGTAGTTTTGGTTTAACTTAGGTGTCTGGTCTTAATTTTTGAAATTTTATAGTTTATTTTTTCGATCTCACAAAGAGGTGTAAGATATACAATAATGTGGTGTTGAAATTTAATTGAAAACATAATTTAGATGGAATCTAAATAAAAGTAGTAGTTGTTGTCGCTTAAGTTTCAAAATTGCATAAAATATGAATTATGGATAATATTAATATCTTTGCCAACGAAAATTTAATTATAAACAATGAAAGTTAAAGGTTTAGGTTTTTTATTATGTTTTTATTTCATGTGGGGCTATGGGCAAAATTGTCTCTCGCTTGAGGTGGAAAGTGATAATGCTTATTTGAAAAACAATCAATGGGTGATAGATGATTGTGGGAGTGGTTGTAAGGATTTGAAAGCAATATATACTCCTGTTTACAACACAAATACTTATGAAGTGAAGCCGGGGAAATACGCGGAGATAAATATAGAAAAAGATACTCGCATAGCTGTTTTGCCTGATCGATATTCAAAAAAAGTTAAGCTACCGTTTAAGTTCGAACTCTATGGAGAGGTGAAAGACGAAATAGTTTTTGGTGAAAATGGTGTCATCTCTTTTGATCCTAAGTGGGAGGAACAATATTGCCCTCAATTTCCTTCACAAAAAATAAACGCAAGCGACAAAGGTTCTCTATTGACTCATACAATCTTCGGAGCAATGCAAGATTTGTCATTTCCTGAATCAAATTCAAAATCGGGAATTTATTATAGAGTCGAGGGTAAATTTCCTTGTCGCAAATTTGTAGTAACATATTTCGAAGCCTATCAATTTGGCTGTGAACAAACATCTACATTTCAAATAATTTTAGAGGAGTTAACTAATAAAATTTATATAAACATCAAAAATAAACCTCAGCAATGTGGTGTGGCGGGCAAAAAAACAGCCCTAGGAATTCGTGGTGCAGGAAGAACGGAGGGAATTGCACCCCGTGGTAGAGATACAGGCGTTTGGAGTGCAAAAGAAGAGGCTTGGGTGTTTCTGCCCTCTGGTGAAGAAACTTCCGAGGTGAAATGGAAATTTGCAGATAAACAGTATGATGGAAGCTCGTTAAAAATATGTAAAGATAAAGCATTGCCTAAATATTTTATAACCAGTGTGGTGTATAAGGTAGGAGGTAAAGAATACTACAAAAATGAGCGTAAAATCAATATTTTAATTGATAATAAAATTCCGATTCTCAAACAAAAAGCAATAGAGAAAAGTTTCTGTTTTACAGAGAAAAAAACAAATTTAATGGATTTAGCCAAGGGTTTTTTGCATAACGATGTCTCAAACTTTGATATCGCTTTCTACGAAAGAAGCAATTACACGGCTCAAATAAATAATCCAGAAAATTATACGCTCATGGGCGATAAAAAATTATATGTGAAAATTGTGAATAAAACGAATTCAGATTGTTTTCAAACGGCTGTTTTAACTATAAAACATGCCAAAGTGGATATAGAATCAACCAATATTACACTTAGCAATACAAGCAATACTACAAAGGATAATTTCGCATTAGTGTATCTGAAAAATTTAATTTTCAATTATATAGATTCCAAAATTAAAATTGAATATTTTGAATCAAAAGACGATGCCAAATCAGGAAGGAATGCAATAAGAAATGTGGAGATGAAAGATGGCGAAAGAAAAACCATTTGGGCTAAACTAAGTTTAAATGATGCTTGTGAGAATGTAGAGCCTTATGCGATAAATTTAATCATGAAACCATCTTTAAAAGTGAATGACATAGATCAAGCCTTGCAATTGCCAAAACTGTGCGATAATGGAAATGATGGGAAAGAAAATTATGATATATTGAGTTTTATGAGAGCCGAGGCTGCTGAGGTAAAAACCAATGCTTCAGATAAAATAGTAGGTGTTTACTCTAACTTTGTCAATGCCAAATATGGTAATGGTCCACTCAATAGAATAGATAAGGATATTATAGAAAACAATAAAGGCTACTTGTATGTGAAAGTGCAGTCTGTCGATGGTAGAGTGGGAATAGCTAAGGTGAGAGTGAAGGCAAACTTTAGTCAAGTAGAAATTGATAAAAATTATACTAAAAATATTCATTTCAATGATTCGATGGTAAATAGTAGCTATACACTAGATCTGAATGCCATAAAAAATCAATTAATTAAAGATTCAAAATATCAAGAAAGAGAGCTAGAGATTAAATATTACGATAATGCTAGTAATGCCAATAGTGGAAACGATAAAGTGATTGCAACTACTGCTCATGTTAAGTACAAAAGTGTACAAGACTTTAGCCAGACATATTACATAAGATTTCAGCTAAAAAATCAAGAATGCTATACAGTGACAAATGTGCGTGTGAACTTCTACAATCCAAGGATTGAGAAAAAAGAAATTTATGCCTGTGCATCGCAAGCGGATCAGGAGTTAGTGACTTTTGCAGATTACACCAATGAGATTATGGGCGGGGAAAGTAAGGCTAAAAAATATCAAATTAGCTATATTTTCAACGGAACAGAAATCACTCAAAAAACATTTAGCATTAATCAGCCAGAAACCATTCAAGTAAAAGTTTCTCAAACTATAAATAATGAAAAATTCAGCAATATTTATCCTGTTAAATTCATTTTGTCGAGGCCACCGCAAGTCAAAGAAAAAACAGATATTGTAATCAAAGAAAAACAATGTTTTAATGCATTTTACGATGAAGACGGAAATGAAGTAATTGGTGCTGAAATTGCATTTGATGAGGCATTCAAGAAAAAAATCACAAGTAATCTCTCTAATGTAGAATTTGAATTTTACAAAAAATACGAAAATGGTAATTTATCTGAGCCAATTACAGATGGAAGTGTTTTTGCCGAAGCTAAACACACCCTTCTGTATGCCAAAGTTACAGATTCCAAATCGGGATGTTTTGCTATATCAAAACTAGATGTAGCTGTGGAGTTTTTCCCAAAAGTTGTTTTAGACAGAAGCCAGAACATCAAGATAGAATCTTGTACGCCAGATGGTAGTGGCGGTATTTTTAATTACGACGATATTCAAGAAAAATTATTCAAAAGAGCCGAGCACCCAGACTGGAAAGTGCAATATTTCTTGTCTAAAAACGAAGCTATCAATAGCGAATATCCAGAACAAAATACCATAGGCGTTAAGTTTCAAGACCCAATCAAAACAGTATATGCTCGTGTGGAAAATCCACATGGATGTTTTGCCATAGCAGAGGCTGATTTGTATTCATTCTATCCGCCGAAATTAGAGGCAGGAAAAGTGTATGAGTTGTGTGATTCGAATTTTGACCAAAAGGTGAAAATAGATTTAGAAAAACTAAAAACTTTAATATTTGCAGATGATAACGAAACAGGGGTGATATTCCATTATTATGCATCTCAAGCAGATTTAGACGCTCAGATTAACGAGATTTTAGTGAATAATGAATTTGAAATAGGCAACTTGCCTGAGAAAATTTTCGTCCGTTCTCAGCGAAAAGGTTTGCCTTGCTATTCTCAACAAACGATCTCTTTAAATCTTAAAAAATCTGAAACGTTAGTGGCTAAAACGATTAGAGAGTGTGAGCGAGAAGCAGGAATTGCAACATTTAATTTAAAAGAAAATCAAATTCCAAATATGTCTTACAAATTCTATCGAACTGTGGAAGATTTGCAGAACGATAGAAATGAGATTATAAATACTGAAGCCTACGAATCTGCAGATACAGAGATTTTTGCTAAAGTTCAGGTAGAAAATGCTTGTCCTGCATTGCAAGTATTTAATTTGGAAGTTAAGGAAAGGCCTAAATTTAGTTTTGATGAAATTACATTCTGTAAAGGCGGACAAACCTCAGAGATTGTACCAAATATTGTGAACAAAACTCCGGATTTAACTTTTAAATGGTACAATCCAAAAGGTGAAGTAATTGGAACAAGCGAAACCATCATCGGAATCAATCAAGTAGGCACTTATGCACTTGAAATCACCAATGCCAATGGATGTGCTACAAAAGTCCCGTTTGAGGTAAAAAACTCACCAAAACCTAAAGTAGACAAAATAATCATAGAAAATGATAAAATAATCGTTTTTACAACGAAGTCAGAATATCAAGTAGAATATTCCATAGATGGAGGGAAGTGGCAAAATTCGAACATTTTTGAGAAACAAGAAAAGGGAAAACACACCATTTATGCTCGTTACAAAAAATATAAATGTGCGGAGGATAGACAAGTGCTTGTGCTTAAGCCTTATAATATAATTACGCCAAATGGAGATGGAATTAATGATGTATGGGAAATAAAAGACTTGGATGTGTTTGGCCAGCAAAGTGCTAAACTTAGAATTTTCGACCGATATGGGGTCTTATTGTATGAGCAGGTGGGCTCGTTTCAGTTTAAGTGGGATGGTAAAAAGAATGGTCAAAAACTCCCAACTACGGATTATTATTATATCTTAGATTTACCAGATGGAAGAACATACAAAGGAAATATCACAATAAAAAATTATTAAAAATCAGATTTTGCATGATTTTTCAGATAAAAAAATGCATCAAATTCCTAATTAACCTGAGTTCGATTAATATTTTAAGGGAAATAAGTTGTATAAAAAGAGAAATAGTTGTATTTTTAAGTTTTTAAAATTCAATTATTTAACAACTATTTCTCATGATTAATTACCACAAAATTACGGATATTTTTTGTATTGTTGATGACTTTTGTAATGATTTTGAAAAATTCACTCAACCTTTTCTTCTCGGAAAGCCTCCCAAAAAGAAACCCAAAATGAGTAACGCTGAAGTAATCACCATAATGATTCTTTTTCATCTAAGTGGCTTTAGAACTTTTAAGCATTTTTACATTTACTATGTTCAAAAGCATATGCAACAGGAATTTCCTCAAACGGTCTCTTATAACCGATTCACAGAACTTATGCAATCCAATATCATGGCTCTTACCATGTTTGCAAAAACCTGTGCTTTAGGAAGTTGTACAGGGATTTCTTTTGTGGATAGTACGCCAATAAGAGTATGTGGAAACAAAAGAATTAAACGCAACAAAGTATTCAAAGACCTAGCTACAACGGGGAAATCTACTATGGGTTGGTTTCATGGATTTAAACTCCATTTGGTCATTAATGATAAAGGCGAGATATTGAGTTTTTGCGTAACGCAGGCGAATGTAGACGATAGAGAACCACTGAAAAATGAAGGCTTTTTGAAGCAAATTTTTGGTAAACTGTTTGGGGACAAAGGTTACATCTCTGAAAAGTTGAATCAATTACTCTTTGTGGATGGTATTCAACTGATTACCAACATCCGAAACAACATGAAAAACTCTCTTATGACTATGTCTGACAAAATTTTGCTTAGAAAGCGCTCCATCATAGAGACAGTGAATGACGAGCTAAAAAACATTTGCCAAATTGAGCACTCCAGGCATCGTTCAATAGGAAATTTTATGACCAACTTAGTGGCAGGGATTATTGCCTATCACTTTCTTCCTAAAAAACCATCATTAAAATATGAATCTCTGAAAACTAATCAATTAGCTGTGTTTTATTAATCGAACTCAGGTAATTAATATCAATCGGTTTGCGAGATTAAAATTGCAAACCGATTTTTTTATTATATCAAAAACCTAAAAAATATCAATATAAAATATCACAAATAAATGCGTGTAGCCTCTTAGCAATTTTGTAAATTTGTGGCTCAAAATTTAAACAACAATGGATTCAAAAGTAATTTTAATGATTTTAGATGGCTGGGGACAGACTCAAAACGCTGAGGTTTCAGCCATAGCACAAGCCAAAACCCCATTTATAGATTCTTGTTATGAGAAATACCCGCACGCAGAGCTAAATACCTCCGGTATGGCCGTAGGATTGCCCGAGGGGCAGATGGGAAACTCAGAGGTGGGGCATATGAACATCGGCGCAGGGCGCGTGGTGTATCAGAATTTAGCCAAAATCAACCTTGCGATACAAGATGGCACTTTGGCAGAGCAGCCAGAGCTTAAAAACGCCTTCCAATTTGCCAAAGATAATCACAGAGATTTGCACTTCATCGGGCTCGTATCAGATGGGGGCGTGCACTCACATATCAATCACTTAAAAGGCTTGCTAAAAGCTACCAAGGAATTCGGCATCACCGAGAATGTCTACATTCACGCCTTTACAGATGGTAGAGATTGCGACCCAAAAAGTGGTAAGAAGTTTATAGAAGAAACCATCGAGTGCGGAAAAGAAAATGTAGGAAAATTAGCCTCAATCGTAGGCCGCTACTACGCAATGGATAGAGATAAAAGATGGGCAAGAGTAAAACTCGCTTATGATGCTATGGTGCGCGGAATAGGCGAAAAAACAACCGACCCCGTGGCCGCTATTCAAGCCTCTTATGATGCTGGCGTAACCGACGAATTCATTAAACCAATCGTATGCACTGATGAGAGCGGAAAGCCTGTGGCTGAAATCAAAAATGGCGATGTAGTAGTATTCTTTAACTTCCGTACAGATCGCCCAAGACAAATCACCGAGGCACTCTGTATCCAAGACTTCCCAGAGGAAAATATGAAAGCCCTAGACCTCTACTTTGTAACAATGACTTGCTATGATGAAACATTTAAAAATGTACATGTCATTTACAACGAGGAAATCCTTAAAAACACCATGGGCGAAGTGCTCGAAAGCGCAGGCAAAAAACAAATCCGAATCGCAGAGACTGAAAAATACCCACACGTTACCTTCTTCTTCTCTGGCGGGCGCGAAGAGCCTTTCGTGGGCGAAAGCAGAATCCTTTGCAACTCCCCAAAGATGTAGCCACCTATGATTTAAAACCAGAAATGGCAGCCAATTGCATCAAAGAAAGCATCATTCCAGAACTCCAAAAGCAAGAAGCCGATTTCATTTGTTTAAACTTTGCCAATGCAGATATGGTAGGGCATACAGGCGTATTTGAGGCCGCAGTGAAAGCCTGCGAAACCGTGGACACCTGCGCCGAGGCCGTAACCAAAGCAGCCCTAGAAAACGGGTACAGCGTAGCCATCATTGCAGACCACGGAAACTCAGATATTATGGTCAATCCAGATGGAACGCCAAACACCCAGCACACCACCAATCCAGTGCCATTCTTCTTCATCACACCACACAATGATGCCAAGATAAAAGATGGAAAATTAGGCGACCTCGCCCCAAGTTTCTTGAAATGGATTGGCGTTGAAGTGCCAAAAGAAATGACAGGCGATATAATCATTGAACGAGTATGACGAAAAGTAAATTAATCGCCATAGACTTCGACGGAACTATCGTAGACGATGCATACCCAGCAGTAGGGCGTGCCAAATTCTTTGCCTTTGAAACTTTGAAAAAACTCCAAGCCGATGGGCACCGCTTAATCCTCTGGACCTATCGCCACGGTAAAGAATTGGAGGAGGCAGTGAACTTCTGCAAAGAAAACGGCGTGGAATTCTATGCCGTGAACAATAGCTTCGAGGGCGAAAACTTTAACCCCGAAAAAGCCAGCCGAAAACTAAACGCCGATATCTTTATAGATGATAGAAACCTCGGCGGGTTCCCAGGGTGGGGCGAAGTCTATAAGATTATAAACGAGAAAATCCAATTCAACATAGAGGAGCACGGAGCCCATAAGCCTAAAAAGAAAAAAGGCTGGTTTAGCTTCTGAGAAATGGAATAAATCCAATAAATCATTTAATTTTATAAACCAAAACGAGTATCTTTGCACCCAAAAGGTACTCGTTTTTTTAGTACTCACAACCCCAAAAAAAACATAGTAATAAAAATGATTTTCTTAAAAAGTGCAGAAGAATTAGAGCTAATGTACCAAAGCGCACAGCTAGTCTCTAAAACCTTAGGCGAAATAGCTAAAATTATAAAACCAGGAATCACAACGCAACAAATCAATGATTTAGGCGATGAATTCATTAGAGACAATGGAGGCTACCCAGCCTTCCTCGGAATGTATGATTTCCCTAAATCACTCTGTATCTCGCCCAATGAGCAAGTAGTGCACGGCATACCCAATGATAAGCCCTTGCAGGAGGGAGACATCGTTTCAGTAGATTGCGGCGTGTATATGAACGACTATTATGGCGACCACGCCTATACCTTTGCCATAGGCGAGGTAGATGATGAAACCCAAAAACTCCTGAAAATAACCAAAGAAAGCCTATACGAGGGCATACGCGCCTGCCGAAAAGGAAACCGCGTGGGCGATATAGGCCACGCCATTCAGCACTACTGCGAGCGCGAGGGCTATGGCGTGGTGCGCGAGCTAGTAGGGCACGGGCTAGGGCGAAAAATGCACGAAGACCCGCAGGTACCAAACTACGGCCGCCGTGGTACAGGAAAAGCCATTAAAGACGGCCTAGTGCTAGCCATAGAACCTATGATAAATATGGGAACAAGGCGCGTGAAATTCCATAAAGATGGCTGGACAGTTACCACGCGAGACAATAAATACTCCGCACACTTTGAGCACGATGTAGCCGTTGTAAATGGTGAGCCGAAGCTACTTTCAACATTCCAGTATATTTACGACGCGCTTGGCATTGAATCAGACGAAGAACAAGAATTTTTATTTAAATAAAATTTATATTTAAAATATGGGGAAAAGCAAGGAATTCATATTCTTGCTTTTTTTGTTTTTAATGAATACCTTTAAGCCCCGAAATCAAAAAGAATGCTCAATACTTTAGCTAAAAAAATACTGAATTTGGTGCCGCGTCCATGGTTGATTCGCATGAGTTATCTCGCACGTCCTGTTTTGAGTGTTTTGTACAAAGGAACTAAGTTTCAAGACCCAATCGATGGCAAAAAATACCGAAAATTGTTGCCTTATGGCTACCATACAACGAGGGAAAATGCACTAGCACCAGGGAGCTTGTCGCTTGAGCGTCATCGATTGATGTGGCTATATCTTCAGCACGAAACGAATTTTTTTAAGCAAAAGAATTTAAAAGTGCTACACATTGCACCAGAGCAATGCTTTTATTCACGATTTAAAAAGCAAAAAAATCTTGAATACACCACACTGGATTTAGAGTCTCCCATTGCAGACATTAAGGCAGATATCTGCAATATGCCGTTGCCAGATAATCATTTTGATGTCGTTTTTTGTAACCATGTTCTAGAGCATATCCCAGAGGATTCCAAGGCGATGCAGGAGCTTCATCGTGTGATGAAGGCTGGGGGCTGGGGCATTTTTCAGGTGCCTATAAAGCCCGATTTGGCCACCACTTACGAGGATTTTAGCATCACTACACCAGAGGAGCGCCAGAAACATTTTGGGCAATATGACCATGTGCGCTGGTATGGCGCAGATTATTTTGATCGGCTAAAAAAAGCGGGTTTTAAAATAATAAATCAAGAGTTTGTTTTAAAATTTACGCCAGACGAAATCAAGTATTTTGCTCTTGCCCCTCAGGAACCTCTGCCAGTGGTGTATAAGCCTGCCCGTGATTGATTAAATGATATTTGTTACTTTAAAAAATTAATGTTATTTAAATATTTGTTTGTACATTTACCACTATTGTATAGTAAATGTCTTATAAGCATGAAAAAGAATAATATTAAACTTAAAAATTTATTGATTTTTGCAAGCTTTTTGTCAAGTGGAATCGCTTTTTCACAAATGAAGATAGAAGGCGTTGTGAAATCGGTCGAAGGATATCCTGAGGTAGGAGCATTGATTAGTATAAATGGCTCTGAAGTTACAGAAACAGATTCAGAAGGAAATTATGTTTTGGAGGTTTTTCCAAACCAAATTCAGTCTAAAACCTTTACTTTAAATGTAGAAGGTCTTGATGGTAAAGTAGCTTCTAAAGTATTCGATTTCACAGATGGTACCAATGTGAGAAATGATTTTATTTTACATGGAATTGTGCTTGACGATGTTGTGGCTATTGGTTATGGTAGTGTGAAAAAGTCAGATTTAACAGGAGCTGTTACAGCTATTTCTTCAAAAGATTTTAATGAAGGAGTAATAAGCTCTCCAGAGCAATTAATTCAAGGTAAAGCTGCTGGGGTTCAAATTACAAGTAATGGTGGTGCGCCTGGTTCTGGTTCTATGATTAGAGTGAGAGGTACGGCGTCATTGAACGCTTCAAATGATCCGTTAATCGTAATTGATGGTATGCCAATTGACAATGGAGGTATTAATGGAGCTGCCAATCCTTTGGCTTTAATTAATCCAAATGATATTGAATCTTTCAATATTTTGAAAGATGCTTCTGCCGCAGCAATTTATGGTAACCGTGCTACGAATGGCGTAATTATTATTACTACAAAAAAAGGTAAAAGTGGGGGAGTAAGAGTTAATTATAATGCAACCACATCAATTTCAGAAAAATTCGGAGAAATTGATATGTTAAATGCAGATGAATATAAACAAATAGCCAATAAATATTTATCTCCGGATAAGCTAGCCTTAATGGGCAATGCCGACACCCATTGGCAAAATCAGATATATAGACTAGCTGTAGGATTTGACAATAATCTATCTATCTCTGGAGGGATTGGTAAGGTGCCTGTAAGGTTATCGGTTGGATATTTAAATCAAGATGGTATTTTAAAAACCAACAATATAGAAAGAACTACTTTAGGTTTAAATATCAATCCACGATTGTTTGATAATCATTTATCAATTAATATTAATGCAAAAGGAACTTATGCAGAAAATAGATTTGCGAGTACAGAAGCGATTGGTTCTGCGGTCTCTTTCGCTCCAACTCAGCCTGTTTTTGCTCCGAATATGTCTCAATTTGGGGGGTACTGGACATGGGTGAATTCTGATGGTTCCCCAAATGTGAATGCAACAAAGAATCCTCTGTCTTTGCTTAATCAAAGATTTGATTATTCATATGTAAGAAGAGTGCTAAGTAATATTCAGTTTGATTATAAATTTCACTTTTTGCCAGATTTAAAAGTGAATTTGAATTTAGGTTTGGATTATTCTGATTCGAATGGGAGCGTAACTCAATTACCAACCTTATCAACTGTTTATGCGGATAAAGGAAATTTTAGAAAGTATAGTCAAGTTAAGAAGAATAGATTACTAGAATTATATTTTAATTACACAAAACGTCTTGAGCAATTAGATTCTGATTTAGATTTAATGGTAGGGTATTCATACCAAAAATGGAATGAGAATGTTCCTTTCTCTCCTACCAAAAACGGTTTAGGTGTTTTGAGTCCTGTATCGGGGGTTGATTTCTTTACTCAAAATATTTTGCTTTCATATTATGGAAGGCTTAATTATACTTTAAAAGATAGATACTTATTGACGGCAACAGTTCGTAGAGATGGCTCTTCAAGGTTTAATGAAGATAACAGATTTGGTATTTTTCCTTCAGTTTCATTGGCATGGAGATTGGATAAAGAAGCATTTTTAGAAGATATTGGGATCATTTCAACCTTGAAAGTTAGAGGGGGATGGGGCGTTACAGGTCAGCAAGATATAGGTTCTAATTATCCATATTTGCCAATTTATAGTGAGTCAGATAGTAGTACAAGGTATTTATTTGGAAATACATACTATAATTTGCTTAGACCTAATGGTTACGATTCTGATATTAAATGGGAAACAACAAAAACAGGAAACATAGGTTTAGATTTTGGCTTGTTAAGAGATAGAATTTTATTTAATGTTGATGCATATAAAAGAAAAACTTCAGATTTGTTAAGTGTTGTACCAGTCCCTGCGGGAGCTAATTTTACCAATTTACTTTTGACTAATGTTGGAAATATGGAAGCAAAAGGTCTTGAGGTTTCAGCTGTGGTAAAAGCGATTGAAAAAGAAGATTTTTCATGGGATATGACATTTAATGCAACATGGCAAGATTCAAAAGTTACGAATTTATCGGTAACAAATAATCCAAATCAAAAAGTGCAAACAGGAGGGATTAATGGTGGCACAGGAGCTACAATCCAAGTTCAAGCTGTTGATCATAAACCAAATTCGTTCTATGTTTATGAGCAAATATATAAAGATGGAAAACCAATAGAGGGAAAGTATGTAGACTTCAATAAAGATGGAGTAATTAACGAACAAGATTTAAGACCTTACGAGTCCCCATTGCCTAAATCTTTGTATGGATTTTCAACATCTGTAAGATATAAAAATTGGAATTTTGGATGTAGTTTAAGGGCAAGCTTAGGAAACTATGTTTATAATAATATGAATTCTCAATTTGGAACATTGCAATTTCTAGAGGTTAATGGATATTTAACAAATTTGAGTCGAGATTATTTCAATTCAAACTTTAGCAAACAACAATTTTTCTCAGATTATTATGTGGAAAAAGCATCATTCTTGAGAATGGATAATATCAATATTGGTTATAGCTTGCCTAAATTTATAGGCGAATCAAAACTTAAATTAAATGCCTCTGTAAATAATGTTTTTGTAATAACAGATTATAGTGGAATTGATCCAGAAATTTCAAGCGGTATTGATAATAACTTCTATCAAAGACCAAGAGTTTATTCATTTGGCGTAAATCTTCAATTTTAAAAATCTAAACAATAAAATTATATGATACTTAGAAATATAAAAATAGGATTATTAGCGATTTTCGTAAGTATGGGGTTTTACTCATGCGAAAAGGATTTAGGAGAATTTGATAGTAGTAGTTATACTTCAGAAAAAGTATACGAAAATCCAGAAAATTATATTGGAGTTCTTGCGAAATGTTATGCGGGGCTTGCTGTAGGAGGACAAACGGATGGAGATGGCAGTCAAGATATTGGAGGAATTGATGGGGGCATGTCAAATTATTTAAGACAGTATTTTCAGTTACAAGAATTACCGACTGATGAAGCCATTATAGCTTGGGGAGATGCAAATTTGCCAGACTTACATAATATGACTTGGGGAGCAGATAATCAGTTTACCACAGCAATGTATTATAGAGTGATGTATCAAGTGACATTGGCAAATGAATTTATAAGAGAGACATCTGATAGTCGATTGAATTCAAGAGGTTTCTCTGTTACTGATATAGAGAAAATTAAAGGCTATAGAGCTGAAGCTCGATTTTTAAGAGCTCTTAGTTATTATCATGCCTTGGATTTATTTGGAAATATGCCTTTTGTAGATGAGAATTTTAAAATAGGGGCAAGTCAGCCGCCACGAATTAAGAGAGCAGAACTTTTTAAATTCGTTGAAAAAGAACTTCTAGAAATAAAAGACAAACTAAAAGAACCAAGAACAAATGAATATGGAAGAGCAGATAAAGCTGTGGCTTGGATGCTGTTAGCTAAATTATATTTAAATGCAGAGGTGTACACAGGAGAACAAAGATATAAAGAAGCTGTTGAGTATTCTGATAAAGTAAATAATGCAGCCTATTCACTAAATCCAAAATACGAAAATTTATTTTTAGCTGATAACAATATAGACAATAATGAAGTTATTTTTCCAATTAATTTCAATGGTACAAGTACAAGGACTTGGGGAGGAACTACTTACATTATTCACGCAGGTGTAGGAGGTAGCATGAAGGCTTCAGAATATGGAATTAACGGAGGTTGGTATGGTTTGAGAACGACAAAAAGTTTAGTTGAAAAATTTCCAAATACAAATGGAACTAAAGATGTCAGAGGTAGATTCTATACAGATGGACAAATATTGGAAATAAACAATGTCTCAAATTTCTCAGAAGGATATCCGTTGGTTAAGTTTAAAAATATAACTTCTACAGGTAGAGCTGGATCGGATGCTACTGGAAATTTTGTAGATACAGATTTTCCTTTATTTAGACTAGCAGATTCTTATCTAATGTATGCAGAGGCTGTTCTTAGAGGAGGTGGCGGAGATAAATCTAAGGCCTTAGATTTAGTAAATAAGATTAGGGAGAGAGCTTATAGAAGCAAAGACGGAAATATTAGAGAAAGCGAACTTACTTTAGATTTTATTTTAGATGAAAGAGCTCGTGAACTAGCTTGGGAAGCAATGAGAAGAACTGATTTGATCAGGTATAATAAATTTACTACGGGGCAATATGTTTGGCCGTGGAAAGGAGGTGTGAAAGAAGGTAAAGGTGTTGAGGAATTCAAAAATCTTTATCCAATACCATCAAAGGATTTAATCGTAAATACTAATTTAATTCAAAATAAAGGATATTAAAATATAATAAAGTATGAAGAAGATTTTTGTAGTATTAATTACATTGATTTCGGTTTCAATTTTTGGACAAAGTTTGGAGTCGCCGAATGGAGATTTTCAATTAGAGTTTAGTTTAAAAAATGGAGTACCCTACTATAATTTAAAGTATAAGGGAGAGCAAATTATAAATGATTCAAAGTTAGGTTTTGAAATATATAAAGAAGCAACATACAACCTTAAAGATATTACTAATCAGGAAAGTTACAGTTTTGATTCTGGGTTTAAGTTCGTGTCAGAAAGTAGAGACTCGAAAAACGAGAAATGGAAACCTGTTTTGGGAGAAAAAAAAGAATATGTAAATCATTATAATGAATTAGATGTGAGGTTGTTGCATGAAAAAGATGATAAGGTTTTAATTATTCAATTTAGGTTATTTGATGATGGGCTAGCGTTCCGCTATGAATTTCCAGAACAAAAGAATTTAAATTATTTCATAATTAAAGAGGAAAACTCCGAGTTCAATCTGCCATTTGACCCAAAAGCTTGGTGGATTGCGGGAGACTATGATACGCAAGAGTATGTTTATCAAACCTCAAAATTGTCAGAGGTGCCTGAAAGATGGGAACAAAGCGTAGAGCAAAATGTTTCACAATCTCCGATTAAAAATGCAGTGCAATCACCTTTGATGCTTAAGCGAGAAGATGGGAAACCGTTGTATTTAAATATTGCTGAAGCTGCTGTAATTAACTATCCAGCATCAAATTTAGATGTGGATGCAAATAAATTAAGTTTAAAAATTCATTTAACGCCAGATGCGCAAGGAGCAAAAGGATATATCCAGACAAGTGCATTTACACCTTGGAGAGTCGTGATTGTTTCGCCAAAGGCTGAGGGTGTTTTGGCATCAAAAATGATCTTTAACTTGAATGAGCCGACAAAATATCAAGATACTTCATGGATAAAACCAACCAAATACATGGGAGTTTGGTGGGAAATGATTATCGGAAAGTCTTCGTGGGCTTATTCAGATGCCGACAATGTGAAAATTGGAGAAACTGATTTTTCTAAGTTAAAGCCAACTGGAAAGCACGCTGCAAATAATGAAAAAGTCAAAGAATATATTGATTTTGCTGCAGAAAATGGATTTGACGGCTTATTGATTGAAGGTTGGAATGAAGGTTGGGAAGATTGGTTCGGGAAATCAAAAGAATTTGTATTTGACTTCATTTCACCTTATCCAGATTTTGACATAAAAATGTTGAACGATTATGCTCATAAAAAAGGAATCAAATTAATTATGCACCACGAAACATCTGGTTCTGCAACCAATTATGAGAGATGGGCAGACGATGCATTTAAATTGATGAACAAATATGGGTATGATGCGGTAAAAACGGGATATGTAGGGAACATCATCCCGAGAGGAGAACACCATTATAGCCAATGGATGATCAATCATTACAATAGAATTGCAGAAAAAGCAGCCAAATATAAAGTGATGGTAAATTCACACGAATCTGTGAGACCAACGGGTTTGAGCAGAACTTATCCTAACTGGGTCGCAGCAGAAGCAGCACGAGGTACAGAATATGAAGTGTTTGGAGGAAATCCACCAGAGCATCAAACAATTTTGCCATTTACTCGATTTATGGGAGGAGCAATGGATTACACGCCAGGAATTTTTCAAACCAAAATCGATTATTATTTCCCTGGAGATACAAGATTTGTAAAAACAACTTTGGCTAAGCAATTAGGTCTTTATGTTGTGATGTATTCGCCATTGCAGATGGCAGCAGATTTGCCAGAGAATTATAAAAAACATATGGATGCATTCCAATTTATAAAAGATGTACCTGCCGATTGGGATGACACAATTATTCTTGCAGCAGAACCAGGTGATTATATTCACACTGCTAGAAAAGCTAAGGGAAAGAATGAATGGTATGTTGGGGGGATTACCGATGAGAATGCAAGAGATTATATAGTGAATCTTTCTTTCTTGGATAAAGGTAAAAAATATGAAGCAACTATTTATGAAGACGGTAAAAATGCCGATTATGAGAAAAATCCGCAGTCTTACCATATTTATAAAAAAGTAGTAACTAATAAGTCTAAGATAAAGATTAAAATGGCAAGAAGCGGAGGATATGCAATATCTCTTAAACCAATAAAATAAATTTGAATACTGAAATTATTCAAAAGCGTTACATACACTATGTAACGCTTTTTTATTAACAACTTCTACGCTGTCTCACCGCCTCGTACAAGCAGATTGCCACGGCGTTGCTCACATTGAGCGAATCCACTTTGCCCAGCATCGGGATTTTAAGGGTGTGGGTGGCCTCATTGAGCCAAAAATCGCTTAGCCCAGTGGCTTCCGTGCCGAAGATGAGCGCCGTGCCAGCCTTCATTTGGCAGGCAAACAAGTCTCGCGTGTCATCGCGTAAAAAAGTAGCCAAAATCTGGATTTTTTGTTCACGACAAAATTTGACAAAATCTTGCGCATTGGCAGCAATAATTTTATTGGTAAAAACCGTTCCCACGCTACTACGCACCACATTGGGGTTAAAGAAATCTACACGCTCATCGCACACCACCACAGCATCGGCACCGGCGGCATCTGCCGAGCGTAAAATAGCCCCAAGATTTCCAGGTTTTTCCACTTGCTCGAGCACTACAATCAGCGGATTTTCAATATGTTTTAAATCTTCTAAATCGTTTAATTTCTGTTTGTAAACGCCTAAAATTCCGCCCGTTGTCTTGCGGTAGGCTATTTTTTCAAAAATATCTTGGGAGATTTCAAAAATTTGATTTTCAGGTAATTTTTGTTTTAATTCTTCATCTGAAAAAAAATCAGGACAAACGAAAAAGCTCTCTGCCTCAAAACCATTTTGCAAAGCCAAAAGATTTTCCTGCACACCTTCGGCTACCAAAAGACCAGTTTTTTTTCGGTCGCGGGATTTTTGTTGCAGTTTGATTAAATCCTTGATTTTCTGATTTTGAACACTTGATATCAACATGAGGAATTATATTTTTTGATAGCTTTATAACACAAAAGTAATTATTTTTTATCATCTAAAAACTGAAAGGCTTAACTTTGCATTGATTTTACATCAAGTAAATAGTTAAATTTAAGAAATGAAAAATCCTAGAATAGCCGACGAATTAAGGCAAGAAGCATTAGATTATCATAAAAAAAGTCCGAGGGGAAAAATTGAAGTAATCCCCTCAAAACCGCACGCTACGCAGCGTGATTTGGCACTGGCATACTCGCCAGGGGTGGCAGAGCCATGTTTGGAAATCGAGAAAAATCCAGAAACTGTATATGATTATACAGGCAAGGGGAATTTGGTTGCCGTAATCTCAAACGGTACGGCGGTACTTGGTTTGGGCGACATTGGAGCCGAAGCTTCAAAACCCGTGATGGAGGGAAAAGGTTTGCTTTTCAAAGTTTTTGCAGGCATCAATGTGTTTGATATTGAAATTAATGAAAAAGATCCAGATAAATTCATCGAAATCGTAAAAGGAATTGCACCAACCTTTGGCGGAATTAACCTAGAAGATATCAAGGCACCAGAGGCTTTTTATATTGAGGAAAGACTTAAAAAAGAATTACCCATTCCATTAATGCACGACGACCAGCATGGAACAGCGATTATCTCTGGTGCAGCGTTGCTCAATGCGTTGGAATTAGCAGAAAAAGACATCAAGGAAGTGAAATTAGTGGTAAACGGAGCAGGTGCGGCAGCAATTTCGTGTGCTAAATTATACCTTTCGCTTGGAGTGAGAAAAGAGAATTTATTTATGTGTGATTCCAAAGGAGTGATTACATCACGCCGTGAGGATTTAAACGACCGTAAGAAATTCTTTATCAACGATACACCAGCCAATACGCTTGATGAGATAATTGATGGAGCAGATGTTTTTGTTGGGCTTTCTACAGGCGATGTTTTGAAGCCAGAAATGCTAGCAAAAATGGCTGAAAATCCAATTGTTTTTGCCTTGGCAAATCCAAACCCAGAGATTAAATATGATTTAGCCGTAAAGACGCGTCCAGATGTAATCATGGCAACGGGACGAAGCGATTATCCTAACCAAGTAAACAATGTGCTTGGTTTTCCATATA
Organism: Ornithobacterium rhinotracheale; assembly: GCF_004088395.1. NCBI lineage: Bacteria > Pseudomonadati > Bacteroidota > Flavobacteriia > Flavobacteriales > Weeksellaceae > Ornithobacterium > Ornithobacterium rhinotracheale. Next base: position 597,592 of record NZ_CP035107.1, read on the forward strand.
TATTCCGCGGCGCGCTAGATGTTAATGCCTCAGAAATTAATGAGGAAATGAAGTTGGGTGCGGTGCACGCATTGGCAGATTTGGCAAAAGAGCCCGTTTCAGAAGAGGTGCTTTTGGCTTATAATCTCAAAAAATTGAATTTTGGGAAGAATTATATTATCCCAAAACCATTTGACGAGCGTTTGATCACTCGTGTTTCTATGGCGGTGGCAAAAGCCGCGATAGAGAGCGGCGTGGCCAGAAAACAAATCACGGATTGGGAAGCCTATCGCCTGCAATTACTTGATAGAATGGGCAAAGATGATAAGCTCATTCGTGCTATTCAAAACCGCGCAAGGCTTAATTGCAAAAAAATCATTATGGCAGATGCCGAGGAATTTAATGTGCTAAAAGCCGCTCTAATCCTGAAACAAGAGGGCATCGCGGAGCCTATTCTATTAGGGCATAAGGATAAAATCTTGCAGACAATTAAGAAAAATAAATTGGAGGTGGAGCTGCCCATCATCGACCCATTTGCTGATGACCAAGCCGAAAACCGTGAGAAATTCACTCAATTCCTATGGGAAAAAGGCGCCCGCAAGGGAATTACGCACTACCACGCAGAGAAATTGGTAACTTCCCGCTCACAATACGGCGCGCTCCTCCTTGAACACGGCTATGCCGATGGGCTTTTAATTGGTTATTCAAAAGACTTTAAAACATCTTTAAAACCAATCAAACAAGCCATCAATAAGAAAGGAAACCTCATTGCGGGCGTTACGATGTTTTTGACGCACAAAAAGCCAATCTTCCTGTGCGATACCTCGGTAAATGAGAATTTAACCGCTCAGCAAATCGTGGAGCTTACAAGAATGATTCACCAATTCGTGAAGTCTATGGCAATTAGGCCACGCATTGCTCTACTATCAAACGAAAACTTTACACAGAGCAATGGTGTTTCACGCAAAATGGCTGAGGCTGCTGCCATTCTGCACCGCGAAAACCCAGAAATCGTGGTAGATGGCGAAATCCAAGCAGATACTGCACTGAACCACGAGCTGATGAAGAATTTCCCATTCTCTCGCTTGGATTCAAGTGTGGCAAATGTCTTTATCTTCCCAGACCAATTGTCGGCCAACATCACAAGCAAAATGTTGCGCGGGCTTGGCGTGGGGCAATTGATAGGCCCAATGTTGATTGGTTTAGAAAAATCAGTAAACATTATGCCTATGGGCTCCAGTGTGGAGGAGATTGTAAACCTTGCGACACTCACCGTATTGGAGGTGTAGCCACTTGTGAGCCAAAAGTAAATTTGAGAATAAGAGAAAGGAAAGTCCCACACGGTGGATTTTCCTTTTTTTGTGGCACGAGGCGAGGGGCTAAAACAATAATTTAATCACTTCCAGAGATTTTGGCTCTCGGAAGTCGGGCAAATGCAATTGGTAGTATTGCAGCAGGCTATTGAGCAGAAATCTGCGCTGTGCTTGGTTAAAAACATTGGTAGAATTTAAATCAAAATGCAGGAAGATTAATTTTTTAAAAAAGAGGCTCTCCTCCTCATTCAGCGTGAAGCCCGATTGCATTTGGTAGCAGAATTCGCCCCCCTCCAAGTCGAAAAGTGGTGCTTCGTGGCGCTCGGTATTGGGGTGGAAGCCTAGGAAATGGCTCATTTTTAGCAAAAAATATAGGTGGAAATCGGCAAAATCTTTTGGCTTTTGGTCTAAAAGAGTGAGCGCGGAGAAGATGAAATCATACAATTGCGGATTGGCTTCGTCTTGCCTAAGACACGAATTAATAATCTCGCTTAAAAGTTGTAATACAATCGATTTGGCAGGTTGCGTGTGCAAATCGATGAAAGCATGCGAAGTTTGTAAATTTTTAGGGTGTTTTAGGCTCCCGCGTGTGTTTTCTTCTACCGAGATTTCCACTTCGGCAAAAGGGAAAAGCAGGCTGCGGTTTCGTTTTTTTTGTTTATAAAAACCTTTAATCATAAAAGCCAACATGCCCAATTCTCGGGTGTAGAGATGCAGAATCAATCCAGAATCTCCATATTTTAAATGCTTGATGACAAGGGCGCGTGTTTTTTTCATATCTTAAAGAAAAGTGAAATTTTCTTGAAAAAATGAGTTTCAACTCAATCCAAAATCGAATGTGCGTAAAATTATGTAAATTTGCAGACTTAAAAAAGTTTTAATTAAAATCATGACCAAAGATAATAAGATTGAATTAATGGCCCCTGCGGGGGACTTTACAGCCCTACAAGCCGCTATAGATAACGGTGCAGACTCGGTTTATTTTGGTGTAGAACAGCTTAATATGAGAGCTCGTGCTTCTATGAATTTTACCATTGATGATCTCCCAGAGATTAGCCGTAGATGCAAGGAAAAAGGAGTTAGAACTTATTTAACCCTCAATACCATTATCTATGATCACGATCTTTCCATCATCAAAACTTTACTTGACAGAGCCAAAGAAGCAGACCTAACCGCAGTGATTGCAATGGATCAGGCGGTGATTGCCTATGCTCGGCAGATAGGTATGGAGGTTCATATCTCTACTCAAATAAATATTACTAATATAGAAACTGTGAAGTTCTATGCACTATTTGCTGATACTATGGTGATGAGCCGCGAGCTGAGTATTAATCAAATAAAGAAGATTTGTACACAAATAGAAAAAGAACAGATTAAAGGTCCCTCTGGTAATTTAGTAGAGATAGAAATATTTGGGCATGGTGCATTATGTATGGCGGTATCAGGTAAGTGTTATCTGAGCTTACACTCTCATAACTCTTCTGCTAATAGAGGGGCATGCAAACAGAATTGTAGAAAGAAATATACCGTAATAGACCAAGAATCTGGCTTTGAGATAGAGTTAGATAATGAATATATGATGTCACCAAAAGACCTGTGTACGATTAATTTTTTAGATCAAATTGTAGATGCAGGGGTAAAGGTGTTAAAAATAGAAGGAAGGGGCGTGCACCAGAATATGTGGCTACGGTAACTAAATGCTATCGTGAGGCCATAGACAGTATTGCAGAGGGAACTTTTACCCAAGAAAAAGTGGCAGAGTGGATGAAACTGCTAGAAACTGTCTATAATAGAGGCTTCTGGAGCGGCTACTATCTAGGACAAGAGCTAGGCGAATGGTCTCCAAATCCAGGTTCTAACGCGACACAGAAGAAAGTGTATATAGGTAAAGGGAGACACTTTTATCCAAAATCTAATATTGCTGAGTTTTTAATAGAAGCATATGATTTAAGCGTAGGGGATAAGGTTCTAATACAAGGGCCTACAACAGGGTCTCAGGAAATGGAGATTACCGAAATGATGATTGATGGGCAGGGAATGAAAGAAAAAGCTACAAAGGCTGATGTGATTACTTTTAAAACCGGTTTTAGGGTGCGCCCGAGTGATAAACTTTATAAAGTAGTGAAGGCTTGATTTATGCTGAAAAAGAATTTTAAACCATTATTTATGCTGAAAAAGAATTTTAAACCATTATTTATGCTGAAAAAGAATTTTAAACCATTATTTATGCTGAAAAAGAATTTTAAACCATTATTTATGCTGAAAAAGAATTTTAAACCATTATTTATGCTGAAAAAGAATTTTAAACCATTATTTATGCTGAAAAAGAATTTTAAACCATTATTTATGCTGAAAAAGAATTTTAAACCATTATTTATGCTGAAAAAGAATTTTAAACCATTATTTTTTTATTTATGCTTTTGGATGAGTTTGGCGGCGTGTCAATCTCAGTCTTTTGGAGGGCTTCAGTTCCCTAAAATAGTTTATCAATCCGAGGATTTAAAGGTGGTTCAGATTGCGCCTGATACTTTTGTCCATACGTCTTATTTAGCCACCCAGCAATGGGGAAAAGTGCCTTGCAACGGTATGATTGTCAGATATCAACGAGAAGCGATGGTTTTTGATACGCCCACAGATGAAGCCTCTTCGGAAGCTTTAATCCATTGGATTGAAAACGAACTGAAAGCCGAAATAAAATGGGTGGTGCCTACACATTTTCACGATGATAATTTGGGCGGATTACCAGCGTTTCATCGGAATGCGGTGATGTCTGCCGCTTATTATAAAACCCGAGATTTGGCTAAAAAACACCAAAATGTGCAGATTCTTACCGGTTTTTCAAGTGTAGATTCAACTTGGGATTTGGGTGGTGAAAAAATTCGGATTGGGTATTATGGAGAAGGGCACACGGAAGATAATGTGGTGGTGTATTTCCCCAAAGATCAAGTGCTATTTGGCGGCTGTTTGGTAAAGGAATTGGGCGCTGGCAAAGGCAACCTGTCCGATGCTTTTCCCCAAAAATGGTCGGCAACCATTCAAAAAGTGAAACACGCCTATCCAGAAGCGAAAATTGTGGTGCCTGGACATGGCAAAATAGGGGGCAAAGAGCTATTGGACTACACGGCGCAACTTTTCAAACCATAATGATATTGATATAAAAACGAAGCGATGGTCATCATAACCTTACAGAGAGATAAATGCATCGGTTGCAACTATTGTGCGGAGTTTGCGCCAGAGTTTTTCCGTATGTCTAAAAAAGATGGGAAATCGGTATTGCTAAAATCTAAGGATAAAAAGGGTTTTCATACTTTTAAAACACCTATTCCTGATGCTTTTGAGCCTTGCGAAAAAGCAGCCAAAGCTTGCCCTGTGAACATCATCGATGTGAAAACTACTTAAAATATGAAATTTAGCAAAACCCAATGGCGCAAAGTTTATAAACAAAAACGCAAAGCACTTTCAGCAGAAGAAAGAAAGGCATTAAGCCAAAAAATCTTTGTGCAATTGGCACAATCCGATTGGGTGGAAAAAGCACAAAATATCCATATTTTCATTTCGGTGGAAAAGTTGGGCGAAGTGTCTACGCAAAAATTTATTCAATTACTTTGGGCTAAAGGCAAAAGTGTTTTTATCCCAAAAGTTGAAGGCGAATCGCTCATCACCTGTGAGTACACCCCCGAAACACTTATGGAAATGAGCCGTTGGGGCATTTTGGAACCTAAATCACCCAAAATAGTATCTGAAAAAGAAATAGATTTAGTCATTACGCCACTTTTAATCTGTGATAGAAAAGGCACGCGTGTGGGCTATGGTGGCGGATTCTACGACGGGCTTTTTGCTAAATGCAAGCCCGATATTTTAAAAATCGGGGTAAATTATTTTTCTCCTATAAACGAAATAATTACTACTTACGAAAGCGATGTTCCGCTGGATTATTTGGTAACGCCCGAAGATATCTTTGAATTTTAAACAAAATAAAAAAAGCCATTTCAAATTAAGAAATGGCTTTTTTAGTGTTTTTTTATTTTTTCAATTCTTCGGGATTACAGCCACGGGAATAGGCTTGATTTTGTGTTGCATTGCGCGGTTAAATTTATTGAAAATCTGCAATACTTCGCGCTTCCTCCCTTGAAAGTCCTCTGGCTTGTGGTTTTGGTACACGCTCATAGCCCATTCTAGCTCATCGTAGGTAGCCCCTAATTGGTCTTCATCGGTGCGGTCGTCGTTCCATAGCCCGTCGGTGGGTTTAGCATTTTGGATAGAGGCTATGATTTCTAATTCTTTGGCTAGCTTAAAAACTTCGCTTTTCATCAAATCCCCAATCGGAGAAATGTCCACTCCGCCGTCGCCATACTTGGTAAAGAATCCTACGCCAAAGTCTTCTACCTTGTTTCCTGTGCCTACTACCAAGTAGCGATTAAGTCCTGCGTAATAATACAGCGTGGTCATTCTCAAACGCGAGCGTGCATTGGCAAGTGCTAAGTCATTTTGTGCATGATTTTTGTCAGTTACTACGGCATCGCTCAGCGCATCAAAAGTAGGCGTAAGGTCTACTCGCATACCCTTTACATTAGGATATCTTTCTTCGAGCCAAGCGATGTGGTCTTGCGCTCTATTTACTTGATCCTGAGCTTGGTGTATTGGCATTTCAATTGCAAGCATGGGTGCGCCTGTTTGAGCGGTAAGTGTTGAAACTACAGCAGAATCAATTCCGCCAGAGATTCCAATCACCCATCCGTCCATGCCAGATTTAGATAAATAATCCTTTAACCAGTCAACAATATAATTAATTACTTCTTTTGTGTGCATAATTTCTGTATTTTTGAATTTTCAAAGTTAATGCTTTCAATTCATGAAAAAAATATTTTTCTATGTAATATTAGTTTTAGTTATCTTTTCTTGCCAGAAAAAAGTGCACGAATTTGAGACAGATGTTCCTCCTTTTACGGATTCGATTCAGGTGAAAGATGTGTCTAAGGCTTATTATGATACAAAAATCAGCAATCAGGCGTTGGCTAAACTTTATCCTGATTTTTTTGCCGATATTCCAGACACGATTTTGGAGAGTCGCCGTGCAGATACCCTAGCCATTGCTTTGAACCAAGCGGTAGAAAACCAATTTAAAAATTTAGCCTTAAAAGATTCATTGCGAACGATCTTTAAATATGTAAAATACTATTATCCCAATTTCACCGCCCTACGGTGTACACTTTTACGGGAGAGTTGCCGTATATGAATCCCGTTGCCTACTGGGTGCAGAGTAACGATATGGTGCTCGGGCTTGATTGGTTTTTGGGTAAAGATTATCCATTGTACCAAAAAATGGGAATTCCGCAATATATCAGAAACAATTTTAAGCCACAGGATTTAAAAATTAGCATAGCCGAAAGCATGGCAAGGCAGCTTGTCCCAATGGATATTACTAAAAGAAAATTTGTGGAAAAAATGATTTATGCGGGAAAAGTTTTGTTGGCTACACAAGCCTTTTTACCTGAAAAATCAGCCCAAGAAATCATGCAATATTCGTCAGAGCAATGGCAATGGTGTGTAGATAATGAAGCTGATATGTATGTGTATTTTACCGAAAGCGAATATTTCTTTGACGAAGATAAAAAACTAAGCGAGCGATTCATAGAGCCTGCACCTTTTTCTAAATTCTTTACCGATACCGATAATGAAACGCCTGGTAGAGTAGGGGCGTGGATGGGCTTGCAGATTTGCCATGCGTATTTAAAACAAAATCCAAAAGTGGATTTAGCTACATTTTTAAGCGATAATGATTATTTGAAAATATTTAAAGACTCAAAATATAAACCAATAAAATAAATGAAATCCGAAATAAAAATAAGCGTTGAACTCGACGAGAATAAAGTGCCAGAAAAGCTCAGCTGGAGTGCCGTAGATGGTGGCGTGGAAAATCAAGAAACCAAGGCCGCGTTGCTCTCGCTATGGGACGACAAGCAGCGAGAATCCTTGCGTATAGACTTGTGGACCAAGGATATGCCGATGGATCACATGAAAATATTTTTTCACCAAATATTTAGATCCATGGCGGATACCTACCAGCGCGCAACCGATGAGAAAGAAGTGGCAGAGAAGATTAGAGAATTTGCGGAGGACTATGCCCGTGCGGCGAAAATTAAATAAAATATGACAGAATATAACTTCGATGAGGTAGTAGATAGGAGAGGTACAGGAGCCTTAAAAATTGAAGCTTTAAAAACCAAATGGGGACGCACCGATTTAATACCACTCTGGGTGGCCGATATGGATTTTAAAACCCCTAAATTTGTAATAGAAGCGGTGCAAAATAGATTAAACAACGAGATCTTTGGCTATACTTCGGCATCAGAAGACTGGTACCATGCCATCATCGATTGGCAAAAAAAGAGAAATCAATGGGAAATCACCAAGGAGATGATTTCCTTTGTGCCTGGTGTAGTGCCAGGGCTTTCATTTGCCGTGCAATGCTTTACAGAGCCTGGCGACAAGGTGCTTATAATGCCACCAGTCTATCAGCAGTTTGGGAAATCGGTGCGCAATCACGATAGGGAGCTAGTGCTGTGTCCGCTCAAGCTAGTAGGTATGGATTACACCTTTGATTTTGCCCTTTTTGAGCAGCGCGTAAAGGATTGTAAACTATTTCTACTATGCAATCCGCATAACCCAGGAGGCAAGGTGTGGCGTAAAGAAGAACTGCAAGAAATTGCACGCATTTGCAAAAAGCACAAGGTGCTAGTAGTTTCAGACGAAATACATTCAGATTTAACCTTTGCTCCACACAAGCATCACCCATTTTCATCGGTAAGCGAGGAGGCGAGAGACAATAATGTTACATTCAATGCGCCAAGCAAGGCATTTAACTTAGCGGGCTTTTGTAGCTCATTTGCCATTATCGAAAACCCAGAAATCAGAAAAAGATTTGTAGACTTTACCGAGAAAATGATGGTGGGAGATGCCAATGTTTTTGCCTATCTCACAACCACAGCTGCTTACAACAATGGCGAAAAATGGCTAGAGGCAGTAAAGGAATATATAGAGCAGAATATCCTATACCTAGATCAGTATTTAAAAGAGCATGCTCCTAAAATCAAAGCCGTAATTCCACAAGCATCTTATCTAGTGTTTTTAGATTGTAGGGAGCTTAATTTAAGTCAGCAGGACTTGGTAGATTTCTTTGTAGACAAAGCCCATTTAGCCCTAAATTTAGGAGAGGACTATGGCGAAAACGGAAAAGGCTTTATGCGAATTAATTTAGCCGCACCACGAGTGCTTATCCAGAAAGCCCTAAACCAAATAAAAGAAGCCTACGAGGAAAAGAATTTTTAGTAAGACGTAAATTATAAAATCAATATAATAGAATTAAAACATAGTAAAATTCCCGATTATTTTGCTATCTTTGCAATCCAAAATTTTAATAGAATGAATGTTACATACAATAAAGTAGATGACTTGAACGCAGTCTTGTCAGTATCTATCGAAAAAGCAGACTATGCAGATAAAGTGGAAAAAGCCCTTAAAAATTATAAGAAAAATGCCAATGTGCCAGGGTTTAGAAAAGGTTTTGTTCCAATGGGGCTTGTAAAAAAACAATACGAAAAGCCACTCATCTACGACGAGGTAAATAAACTTTTGCAAGAAAGCGTAAATAAATACTTAAACGATAATAAAGTAGAAACTTTAGGTCAGCCATTGCCAAAAGAAGATAAGGATTTTAGCTGGAATAATGAAACCCTAAAATTCGAATTTGAATTAGGCTTAGCGCCAGAATTTGAGGTGAATCTTTCCGAGGTGAGCGTGCCTTATTACAAAATCACCGTGAGCGATGATGAAGTGGAAAAATACATCGATAATTTTAGACTAAGCTACGGCAAAATGTCTGAAGCAGAAGAAGTGGGCGAAGGAGCTTACATCAAAGGTGTGTTCTATGAATTAGACGAAAACGGAGAAGAAACTTCTGCGCACTACCACGCAAATGTGTTCTACAAAGATTTGAAAGATAAAAAAGCATTTGATGGTAAAAAGAAAGGCGATAAAATAGAAATCGCAGCGCAAGATATCTTTGAAGACCAAGATAGATTGGCTCAAACTTTTGGATTAGAAGAAAGCGAAATCGCTGATTTTAATAAAAAATTAGTTTACAAAATTCAAGATATCGTAAGCCACCAAAAGGCGGAAATCAATCAAGAGTTATTTGACAAAGTATACGGCGAGGGCGCAGTGGATTCCGAAGAGGCATTCCGAGCCAAAGTGAAGGAAGAGGCAGAGAAAATGTATGTTGCAGAAGCCGATAGAGTGATGCTCACCAATGGATTGCTCAACCTTGTGGAAAATAAAAAGTTTGATTTGCCAAAAGAATTTTTAATCAAGTGGCTACAATTCTCAAACCCACAAGCTGATTCCGCTGAAAAAGCAGAGCAAATGTATGAAAACGCTGAGCGCGGTATGAGATTCCAATTAGTGGAGGGGCGCGTGGCAAATCAGTACGATGTAAGCGTAACAAGAGAAGATGTGGAAAATCAAGCCATAGAGGCCGTGAAACAGCAAATGAAAATGTACGGAGCAGGCTTAAACTTTGATGATGAAATGCTGAAAGGTATCGCGCAACAATCGCTACAAGATGAAAATCAATATCGCCAATTGGCCGACCAAGTGTTTGCTGGCAAGCTCATAGAGCTATTTAAGCAAAATGCAAAACTTGAAGAGAAAGAGGTGAGCTTTGAGGAATTCGTAGAGGAAGTAAAAGCTCAAAACGAAAAAATAAAATAGGAGTAAACATAAAAAGGTTTTGAACTTTACCGCGCGATTGCCCTTTGGGCAATCGCGCGGTTTTTTCATTTATTTGGCTTTTTTACAAAAACTGCTGAAGTTTGAATATAAATTTATATATTTGCGAGCTCAAATAGTTCATTAAAATACGGGGTCGACTGGTTTTGACAGCAAGCCGAGGTGATAGATAAGCATGCCGTGAAAGGTTGTGTACTCACGCTAATCAGGCACTTCAACTTTATAACTGGCAACAACGAATACGCTTTAGCTGCCTAATTCAGACCGAAGTATAGTAAGTCTTGGCGTTTTCCCTGCAAGGCAGGGAAGCTAAATGTCGCGCAAGGGCCCATTTCTCATGGCACTTGGGTTCGCGGCACAGGATAATGAGAATAGCTTAAATGATGTTTCTGCATTTGAGTGAATTTATATGAAACTAAGGCATATTGCGAGGTGTCTTTTCCTTTGATATGCACGAAAAAACAATAATCGACTAAGCATGTAGAAAGTCTATGATTTCCTTGTTTGGACGCGGGTTCGACTCCCGCCGACTCCACAGTCTTTTCTGTTTTTCAATTAATTACAAACGGAAAGGGACTAAAACAGGGACTAAGTTAAAAGCTTAGTCCCTGTTTGGTTTAAATCAATTAGGGTGCGTAAATTGTTGCGTGGTTACTTCGGTTAATATCTTATTATTCAGTGATTTAATTTTTCGTCACTTACTTCTTAATATTATATATTTCAAAATTTAGTATTTTTGTAGCATAAAGAAATTCCATGAAACACTTTGTAGAAAAATATATCAATCCATTTACCGATTACGGCTTTAAAAAAATCTTTGGAGAAGAACCAAATAAGGACTTGCTATTAGATTTTTTAAACGAGCTTCTTTACGAGGAGCAGGGAAGAATTGTAAGTTTGACTTATCTCAAAAACGAACATTTAAGCTCAAGTGAACTCGATCGCAAAGCGATATTTGATTTGTATTGCGAAAATGAAAAGGGCGAGAAGTTCATTGTGGAGTTGCAGAAGACAAAGCAAAATTTTTTTAAAGACAGAGCTTTGTATTATTCCACATTTCCCATTCGTGAGCAGGCACAGCGCGCCGATTGGAGTTATGAGTTAAAAGCGGTGTATACGATAGCGATTTTAGATTTTGTGTTTGATGAAGACAAAGAGAATACCGAAAAATTCCGTTATGATGTAAAATTATCGGACATTGAAACTAACAAGGTTTTCTATGATAAATTTACTTTTATATACCTTGAAATGCCGAAGTTTAACAAGTCGGTAGAGGAATTAGAAACAAGGTTTGAGAAGTGGCTATATGTTTTGCGTAACCTGAACCGCTTAGACCGTATACCAGAAAAGCTCAAAGAACGCATCTTTGAAAAGGTGTTTGAGGTGGCAGAAATCGCGAAGTTTACGCCTAATCAAGTGCATTCATATGAAGACAGCTTGAAGTACTACCGAGATTTAAAAAACTCACTAGATACCGCCAAAGAAGAGGGCTTTGAAGAGGGAAAAGAGGAAGGAAGAAAAGAAGAGAAATTAAAAATAGCGAAAAACCTTTTAGAGAGCAATGTATCAAAGGAGGTTGTAATGAAGACAACAGGTCTAACCCAAGAGCAAATAGAAAACCTAGATATTTAAATTTAGATACAGAATATTAAAAAATCCACTAACGAGTAGTTAGTGGATTTTTTAATATTATTGAAGATTGAATCAATCCAAAAGGTATTCTGTTTTCTCACATTCAGAATCAGGAAAAGGTAAATTTTGAGATGCTCGCTTAGAGAGAGCCAAAATAATACTATCTTCCATATGGGAAGGACGATAGGTTTTACCATTTAGAAACTTAAAATATCTGTCTACAAAGTGTTCCAGACACTATCCCACCAACTTTTTAATGATTAAAAATACTTTAATTAAATTTACATAGTTATGAACAAAGAAGAACTATTGAACAACAAGGATTTCTAAAAGTCCTTCAAGAATGGAGAAGACCAAATTCAGGTGCCTGGGGACCGCCAAGGTAGCGGGGATTTATATTTAATCGTTTGGATGGACGGCATGGTATTTATTGAAATCAGAAAAATTATTTATACCACCAATTTAATTGAAAATCTTAATGGAAAAATTAGAAATGCAAAGCATTCATGAACACCTATAAAATAATAAATATTGTGAACTAAAATACACCAAAAATAAGATGTCATTCCCTACCGATGAGGCGGTTATGAAATCGGTATATTTGGCTCTAAAAGAGGCCACTAAGAAATGGTCGATGCCTATTAAGAGTTGGGGTTTGATTTTGAATCAATTTATGCTTATTTTTGACCAAAGGCTCAGACTCTAAAAACCTAAGCCTCTCTTTTTAACTTACACACTTTTTGGGAGGGGGGATCTTTTTTTATTCAAACCTAAAAAGATCAAAAGCTTGTCGGTCTAGTTCCTCTCTAAAATCAGGGTGTGCAATGGAAATGAGGAGTTTGGCGCGCTCTTTATTACTTTTGCCGAATAAATTCACCGCTCCGTACTCCGTAACTACCCAGTGTACGTGGGCGCGCGTGGTGGTTACGCCAGCATTTTGTTTAAGGCTCGGAACAATTTTGCTAATTCCCTTGTGTGTTTTAGAACTAATGCCAAAAATAGGTTTTCCGCCTTTGGACATGGAGGCACCAAGTGTAAAGTCTAGCTGACCGCCTACGCCAGAAAATTGATAGGCGCCGAGGGTGTCGGCACAGATTTGCCCCGTTAGGTCAATTTCTAGCGCACTATTGATGGCTACGGCCTTATCGTTTTGGCTGATGATGCAGGGGTTGTTGGTGTAGGAGGAGGGTTTGAGCCAAACTTTGGGATTATCGTGCACGAAGTCGTATAAATCCTTGGCGCCAAATAAAAAGGTAGAGACGATTTTCTCGGAATCAATTCGTTTGTTTTTCCCATTGATGACGCCTGATTTAATTAATGGTAAAACGCCATCAGAGAAAATCTCGGTATGGAGACCTAAGTTTTTGTGATTTTTCAAATTCCCCAATACGGCGTTGGGTAGCGCCCCGATGCCCACTTGGAGGTTGGAGCCGTCTTCAATTAGCTCGGCTATATGCTCGCCAATGATGGTATCCGTGCCAGAGGGCGGCGGTGTTAGGACTTCGGCGATGGGGGCGGCGTGTTCCACGGCATAATCGATTTCGCTCAGGTGTAGGTAGCCATCGCCAAAGGCGCGCGGCACATAGGGGTTTACTTGTGCAATGACTATTTTGGCCGATTTCATTGCGGCAAGGGAGGTGTCTAAGCTCACGCCGATGGAGCAATACCCGTGAGCATCGGGCGGCGAAACTTGGATTAATGCGACATCTAAATCAATGTATCTCTCCTCAAAAAGGCGTGGCATTTGGCTTAAAAAAGTGGGCGTATAGCTCCCCTGTGGCGAGTTCACAGCGCGGCGCACATTGCTCCCCACAAATAGGCTGTGTACATTGAAACTATCTTTTAGCTCAGGCCGTGCATAGCTACCATCATCAGTAGTGATGATTTGAAAAATCTTTACTCCTTTAAGTTCACTAGCGCGAGCCACCATAGCATCAATCAGAATACTGGGCGACATAGGTGTGGTGTGGATAAAGACAGCGTTTTCGCTATTTATGGCTTTCACAGCCTCGTGGGCTGAGCAAAATTTAGTTTTTTTCATACATTATATATACTTAGAAAATCATCAATTGCCTAAAAGTACGAATATTTTTTTAATTGCAAAAATGTGAATTGTTTTTAATACGCTTTGATACAGCGCTCGTGCCGAAAGAGATGCGGGGGGTGCTTAAAATTTTTAGCTGAAATAAATCATTTTTTATTGATATGATTGGTAATATTCAAGTATAATTTAATAAATTTGTGGGGCTAAAGAAAAATATCATGACAGAAAAAACTTTTAGAGAGGTAATTGCCGAGGCAATGAGCGAGGAAATGCGTCGCGATGAATCTATATATTTAATGGGAGAAGAAGTAGCAGAGTACAACGGAGCGTATAAGGCTTCCAAGGGAATGCTCGCTGAATTCGGCCCTAAACGAGTGATTGATACCCCCATTGCGGAGTCTGGTTTTGCTGGAATCGGTGTGGGTTCAGCGATGAATGGTAACCGCCCAATCATTGAGTTTATGACCTTTAACTTCTCACTAGTGGCCATCGACCAAATTATAAATAACGCCGCTAAAATGCGCCAAATGAGTGGTGGCCAGTGGAATATTCCTATCGTGTTCCGTGGGCCTACGGCCTCTGCGGGGCAATTAGCCGCTACGCACTCACAAGCTTTTGAAAGCTGGTATGCCAACTGTCCTGGTTTAAAAGTAGTAGTGCCATCAAACCCATATGATGCCAAAGGATTATTAAAATCAGCTATTCGTGATAATGACCCCGTAATCTTCATGGAATCAGAGCAAATGTATGGCGATAAAATGGAAATTCCAGATGGAGAGTACTTAATTCCGCTTGGAGTAGCCGATGTTAAAAGAGAGGGTACTGATTGCACAGTGGTCTCTTTTGGTAAAGTAATTAAAGAGGCAGTGAAAGCCGCCGATGAATTAGCCAAAGAAGGTATTAATATTGAAATCATCGATTTAAGAACCGTTCGCCCATTGGATTATGATACCGTGATTAAATCCGTTAAGAAAACTAATCGTTTGGTAGTATTAGAAGAGGCTTGGCCATTTGGTTCCGTAGCTTCCGAAGTAGCCTATATGGTTCAGCAAAAAGCATTTGACTACCTAGATGCACCAGTTAAGAGAATTACTACACCAGATGTGCCTTCACCATTCTCCTCAGTATTATACGAGGCTTGGTTCCCGAAAGCCAAGGAAGTGGTAGAAGCAGTGAAATCTGTATTATACAAGAAATAAATTTCTCATAATAAATTGATTTACAAGCACCTCTGCGATGAGGAGAGGTGCTGTTTATTGGCCCCATAGTTCAACTGGATAGAATATCAGATTTCGGCTCTGAGGGTTGAGGGTTCGAATCCTTCTGGGGTCACATTCAAGTCTATAAATCAAAGACTTGTAGAAATTAGGGACTAAAATAGGGACTGACCTTATTATTAGCCCCTTTTTTATTGAATTACATATCCGAGACAATCTCAATCTTCCAAGTTACCACCCTCTACCCTTAGGGTGGTTAAAAACTTTCCATCCTCAGAAGTTCAAATATCTGATATTCAGGGTTTTATTTTGTTCAATATATTGTAAATCGTCAGCAAAAAGTTTACCAGTTTAGGTTAAAAATAGTATAGTTAAAAAAAATAAAAAACTAACTTTACAAAAACCACTTAGAACATGGTAAAAAAACAAACAAAAAGCGAAAAGCTTATCAAGGAAGTTCGCCGTAATACACGCCAAGTGTACAATGCAGAACAAAAGATTTTAATCGTGATGGAAGGCTTACGTGCAGAGCTCAGTGTAGCAGAGCTGTGTAGAAAATATGGCATCAGCGAAGCTACTTATTACAAATGGAGCAAAGAGTTCATTGAAGCAGGAAAGAAACGTCTTTCGGGTAACGAAACAAGAGAAGCTACCAGTGAGGAAGTCAAAGATTTACGCAGAGAAAATACCGTATTGAAGGAGTCTTTGGCCGATTTGGTTATTCGTTATGACATTGTAAAAAAAAGCTTAAATCTGTTGGATTAACCCTCAATTTAAAAAATATATGAGACTAACGGCAGAAGTATAAATACGAGATAGAGTGCATACATCTCAAGAGACATTGCACCCGCAAACACAAGGGAAAATCGAGCGGTATCATCGTTCCATGAAAAATGTAGTCAAATTACACCATTATTATGCTCCCGAGCAACTCGAAAGGGCTATTGATAAATTTGTGCAATATTACAACTCGCAAAGATATCACGAAGCTTTAAATAATTTAACCCCTGAAGATGTATACCTAGGTAGACAAGACCAAATCTTAAAACTAAGAAAACAAGTGAAAATAAATACTTTAAATCAAAGAAAATTAAATTATTGTTTTGGACTTATTTAATTGTTTACTATATTAGCCTCAGTAAACTTTAGTTTGACGACGTACAATTCAAGACAATCAAAAAAATAATGTGAGGGAGCAAAGCCAAAGAAGAAGTTTATAATAAAGCAAAAGGGCTATTGTTCACAATAGCCCTTTAAAAATTATCCTAAAATAATACTTGAGTCAATATGAAGTTTATGATGAATATTTCTCGCCACCTGAAGAGTAGGTTCTCTTTTTCCAGAGAGATACTCACTCACACGAGAGGAGGAAACGCCAATGATTTCAGCCAGTTTAGCTTGCGTAAGATTCATTTCGTACATACGAAGTTTCATCACATCGGTAAGGGAGGGCGTATCAATCGGGTAGTGTTCCAATTCGTAGGCTTCTACAATATCAGACATCAAGCAAAGCTCAATCATTTCAGGAGAATCGATTGGCGTGTTGTCATCAACAAGTTTGAGAAGTTCTTCAACCTTGTTTTGAGCAAATTCATACATTTTTTCGGTAATTTCTCTTTTCATAATTTAAATATTTTTTATGTCCGTAATTTTATCATATTCAGCATGAGTTCCCACAAATCTAACATAAACTCGTTGGATAGAAAACAGAATCAAAACAATCAATCGGTAATGATTCCCTTTAATATTGAAAACATACCGCTGATTTCCTACATAGTCTACACTATTGAAATCGTTTTTAATATCATTCAAGCTATTCCATTCAGCCGAAGAAGTAACCTTATACCAATTTTCCAACGCTGTTTTAGCCGAGGAGTTTTCCTCATAGTATTCTCGTAGGGTTCTAAATGATATGATTCTCATCCTTAATATTTAACACAAAAGTACAACAAAAATCCACAATATGCAATTATATTCCATAAAAAGCAAAATAAAATTAGCCTTGTTTTTATTTTCTGCAATCGCCCTACTCTCAAGTTGTAGCGAAAAAGTTAAGGCTAAGAAAGGGAGCATAGATATTATATCGAATATCTATTTTGACGCCTCTAAAAATCTTGAAAATGTGCAGAGCATTCAGGTTTCAAAACTTAATTTCAAAGGGGACACAATTCTAGAAATTGCTCCAGCAATTGGAACTTTAGAACTAACAGAACAAGTGAATGTAATTATAGACACAACCTTTTATAATTTTTCAAATGAAAATAGCAAAAAAATTATTTTTTCAAACGATTTAAAAAATGGAAAATCCGTCTACAAAAAAACGGCAGGTGCATTATATACTAAAGAAAACATTATAAACTATGTACACAGAAGAGATTTAAACGACACCACTTTATTTAAGAAGAAATACAAGAGATTTGAAATTGAAACTCCTCTAACCTATTCCGTTTTCTATATTTACAAAACCGACACCATATTACCCTATTCAATTTACCCTCAAGTCGATAAAGATTATTCGGGAAGAATCGAAAGGATTGATAGCTACAATAAAAAGAAAGACATATACCCGTTGTGCATTTAACCTGAGTTCGATTAATAAAACATAGCTAATTGATTAGTTTTCAGAGTTTCATATTTTAATGATGGTTTTTTAGGAAGAAAGTGATAGGCAATAATCCCTGCCACTAAGTTGGTCATAAAATTTCCTATTGAACGATGTCTGGAGTGCTCAATTTGGCAAATGTTTTTTAGCTCGTCATTCACCGTCTCTATGATGGAGCGTTTTCTAAGCAAAATTTTGTCAGACATAGTCATAAGAGAGTTTTTCATGTTGTTTCGGATGTTGGTAATCAGTTGAATACCATCCACAAAGAGTAATTGATTCAACTTTTCGGAGATGTAACCTTTGTCCCCAAACAGTTTACCAAAAATTTGCTTCAAAAAGCCTTCATTTTTCAGTGGTTCTCTATCGTCTACATTCGCCTGCGTTACGCAAAAACTCAATATCTCGCCTTTATCATTAATGACCAAATGGAGTTTAAATCCATGAAACCAACCCATAGTAGATTTCCCCGTTGTAGCTAGGTCTTTGAATACTTTGTTGCGTTTAATTCTTTTGTTTCCACATACTCTTATTGGCGTACTATCCACAAAAGAAATCCCTGTGCAACTTCCTAAAGCACAGGTTTTTGCAAACATGGTAAGAGCCATGATATTGGATTGCATAAGTTCTGTGAATCGGTTATAAGAGACCGTTTGAGGAAATTCCTGTTGCATATGCTTTTGAACATAGTAAATGTAAAAATGCTTAAAAGTTCTAAAGCCACTTAGATGAAAAAGAATCATTATGGTGATTACTTCAGCGTTACTCATTTTGGGTTTCTTTTTGGGAGGCTTTCCGAGAAGAAAAGGTTGAGTGAATTTTTCAAAATCATTACAAAAGTCATCAACAATACAAAAAATATCCGTAATTTTGTGGTAATTAATCATGAGAAATAGTTGTTAAATAATTGAATTTTAAAAACTTAAAAATACAACTATTTCTCTTTTTATACAACTTATTTCCCTTAAAATATTAATCGAACTCAGGTATTTAGCACAAATTCACTTTAATTTTGTTCAAATCTCTCTTGAATACGAAAAAATTGAGATACTGAATCATGGTAAAAGAAGTGATTTTTGACAGTATTCTTGTAATGAATCCCTGAAAAGTTTTGGCTAAGTTGATGCCCATTAAAAACTGTCCGCACAGCTGGGAAAAATTCGTCTCAATACGTTTTCTAATTCTTGATTTGACTTTTGGAAACGCTACAAAATCATGCTGGTTTTTCCGCATCGGAACGGATAAATTGATGTTAGAACAGTTAAATAAATCCAGTTGAATTTCCTTGCTGATATAGCCTCTATCCCCGATTAACTCACAGTTTTTAAAGTCTTCTTTGATGTCTTTCAGGTAGTTGACATCATGGACATTAGCAGGTGTAAAATCAAAGGAATGAAAGATGCCATTTTTGTCGCAAACCGCATGAAGTTTGTACCCAAAATACTTTGATTTTTTGGCAGCACAATACCCAAATGAGGGGTGTATTTCATCGGTGGAACAGATGGCGGAACGATGGGCTCTACTCACTTTACAAATTTCAATAGGGGTTGAATCTACGATAAAAACATCGGTAAAATCTGAGAATTTTTCACTTAAGGTCTTCCTTATTTTTTCGATGTATGAAAAAAGTTTTCGTTTTCTTTTGTTGTAAACGCTTCTTTCTATTTTGCTGTCTAATTCTGTTCCAGCGATGCATCTAAATAGCTGAAGTTCAGAGTTTATAGACATATATTCCGCGGTAATGTTCAGTGCCACTAATTCCATATCAGACAATTTCGGTTTTCGGATTTTCTTTTTAGTAGGAATATTTTTGCAAGTTTCTTTCAGTTCCTTCAAAATAATTTTGTAGTTTTGTATAAGATTGTTCATGTATTTAATCAATTGATAACTAATTAAATATACGACTTTTTAGTCGAATGAACAATCTTTTTTTTATTTTTTTTCCTAAATGCACAAGGGGTTGTACACAATTAGTTTATTATTATTTAAATGTTCAAACTTTTGTGTATTATTTAATGATTGGATTAGGGTCTTTATTTCCACAATAATATATAGCTTATTTAGTTTCATTAAAAGGAATATACTTATTTAAAAATATTTTATTGAAAAACCTCCTGTACATATTATTTTTAATATTCAGTATAACTTTTGGTTATGCTCAGGAGGTCGTTGCCCAAGAATTACAATCTACCAATGTAAACTACGCCATCAAAGGAATAAAATATGATGAAAAAACCAAAAGAATCATCATCATAGGCGATGCAGGCGCAGGTAAAGAAAGCGACAGAGGTTCAGGAGAAGATAGCCAAGAGGTGTTGCCAGGCGGCAAAGATTATACCCTTACCGATGCCAAAGGCAATGTTTGGGCTGTCGACGAAGAGGGGAACATAACAAATGTAGGAATGCAAGCCAAAGGAGGAGCTTCTACCCCACAAAATACCGCCGGAGTAGATGCTAAAGGAAATGCAACGACTATCACAGCTGAAGGCATTAGAGTAACTTTTAAAAACAGTAGTGATTCCAAATACGCTTTTGACCAGCCTGCAAAAGCATTGAATAGTGATTATAAAAAGCTTAACGGAAAAGTAATTCCATTCAAAGCTGTAGAAAACAAAAAGACGGAACCCTTTATTGCAAGCGTGGAGATTACAGATAATAGTATATCTGCGGATAGTTTAATATTCAAAACTTCTAAAGGTGTACCGATAGATGCCAAAAAAGTAGGAAATGATTATAGATTGACTTTAAAAGGCTTATACAGCTATGCTACAGAACAAGTACAAGCAATCATTAAGCAAGGAGATAAATACCAAGTAGCTGGAGCGTTTAATTTAGTTCATATCTCACCTAAGACAATTAAGCTAAACCTCGTTCCAACGACAGGAGTAAGTATATCCAGAAACCAAATACAGAAAGTAAAAGATATCTATAAGAAAATAGCTATAGATGTAGATATTAGCGTTAAAGAAGCCTTTGACATTACGCCTTATTTAGTAAATGGAAAATTACCTTCGGAAGATGCCTTTGGGGATTTGTCTAGCTACAGCCCTGCACAAAATAAGGTAATTGAAGCCTACAAACAGCAGCGAGGAGTAGATTTGGCGTATTACATATTTGTAACGGATAGACCATCTTCCAATGGACAAGCCGGCTATATGCGATTGGGTGGGCAGTTTGGTTTTGTGTATGACCAACAGGCAAGAACCATAGCACACGAGCTAGGGCACGGAGCCTTGCGGTTAGAGCACCCATTTAAGGAGTTTAAGAATGTAGCCCAAGGAGATATGAAAACCCTGATGGACTACAATGCCAGTAACACCAATCCCAAGACCAACACAAATACCAACACCAATCCCAAGACCAACACAAATTTCATATACCCAGACTGGAAACAAGTAAACGACCCTAAGTTTAAGATTTATGCCTTCCAAGGGCAAAGTGAGGGGGAGTTGGCAAATCTGCAATTTACAGAAATTAAATTTGATGACACTAAATTTGTAGAAATTGCCACTGAAAATATTTCTATAGGCTGTGAAAATGTGTTATTACCCTCTGGAAGATTAGTGAAATTTTCTTCAAATGAATTGAAAAAGATCAAGACAATTGGATTATCTGACAGAGAATTAAGCCATGTTATTGGAGTGGATGGTAAAAAATATAATCTATCCAATAGAGTTGAAACTGATACTATAGAAGGCTCAAACGATATAGAAATCACAAAAGTATATGATGCTTATAAACTTGTATGTTTTAAGTGTATAGAGACTGATGAAAATGCTAAAAAAATTATAAAACAAACTCAAAACGGGGAGGGAATTTACACGAATGTCCCTCAAAAATACATTATTGCTGAATTTACTTCAACGGTGGAATGTAGAGATGGTATTCAAATAATAGCCCAAGATGAAGAAGGCAATATTATCTGTAAAACATTAAGTAAAGATGCTTGTGAGAATTATAGGTTACAAAATAAAAAAGAAGGTTCGGGAAGAAAAAAAGACATTGGCACTGTAGAAAGAGGCAATGGAAAAACGAGCTGTAAAATAACTATTTATGGAAAAACTGATACAAATGGTCAAACGGGCTATACAGTAGATGTTGAATTTACAGGGACACCTAAAAATGCAAAAATAAAGGCACAAGAGCAGGATTTAAAAGATGAAATAAAACGCATTGCCGAAGAAAAATTAAATCAATTAGGATTAGAAGGAAAAGCAGGGAAAACAGTACAAGAAAAAGGCAGTGAATTAGGTGAGTTCTATGTGGCGGATATGACAGGCTGGGAATGGGTTGGAGAAATAAGCGAACTAGGAAACTCTGTTTGGGAGACAGCCGCACTTCCAAAGAGCTACTGGAATGAAGATGGAGAATTCAAATATAATGAGGCAAAAATACATATGCCTCCTGCTTTTGTAGGTGTGAGTGATGGCGTTATAGAAGAAGTAACAAGTTACCCCCAATTGATAAAATTAGGCTATGATGTAGCTACTAAAGAGGAAGTGCGTACGGGGCTTTGGAATAGTGTGAAGAATATTAGCCTAGAAAGTATAAAAAATGCAGCAGTAGATTTTTATGAACAGAAAAAAGCGAACTATACTAGTGATAAATCTTACATTGTAAACCATACCGTAGGGAAAGATGGTGTAGAATTAGCGAGTATCCTAATGGGTACTGGAGGAATTAAAAAAGCGGTTAAAAATGTAGATGAAGGAGTTGAAAAAACAGGAAAAAAAATAAAAGAAGCAATTAAAAATAAGTTAGATGATATAGAAAAAGAATTTTTGACTAATACTTTTAAAAATTTATTAACCAATAAATTTAAAAATTATAAAGGGTTACTAAGTTTTGAAGATTGGTCAAAACGATATAAAACTTTGTATAAAAATCGGAAAATTGGAAAATTGACAGAAGATGAATTTCAACTTTTGGAAGGAGGTTTAAAGCCTAAAAAGGGTATTACAACCTCAGACGGGAAACGATACTTTGATAATGTATCAGATGGTACAGCAAGAGAAGTAAAATCTGGTCCAATTACTTTGTCAAACAGTAAACAACAAATACTAAAAGATATTGAAATTTTGAATCAGAATTTAACAAATAACCAAATTTCAAAAATTGAATGGCACTGCTTTGATGAAGTAAATGAAATTGAAATAAATAAATTTATTCAAGATAACTTAAGACAAGAATTAAAAAATACGGAGGTATTTAAGATAATTAAATATTAAAATTATGGTGATTTTAAACAATAATAGAGAATTACAGAGTTTTATTGAAAAAAAAGATTTTTACATTGATTTTTTAATAGAAAAACTTAATAAATTCAATATAAAAGGTAATAGTATTGATGATTTTGAAAATAGAATTGATGAAATTGAAAATTTTTATCATAATTATTATTCAAATTTCAATGAAGAAGAGCGTAAATTATTACAATTATCTTTTTGGGCTTTTTTTTCAACAATCTTGATCAATAAATTAGGGGGAAAGTTGCAGATTGCACCAAAATCAGATTATTGTGCTGGAACACCACAGTTGGTAGATTTTGGTAATAGATATAATAAAAATGGAAAAAGGCAATGGATAGGAATTGGATTTGATTCTTGGTTTAATGGTGTCGTTCAAGATAAATTATTAGGTTCTCTGGATGGAACAGTAAAGCATGTTATAGATTACTATAAATAAAATTGAATGATACTGTCTTTATGGTAATGCTCCAAAGTTAGTGATATTACAATTTTACTAAATTAACAACATTATTATCATAAAAATAAGACAAATACTAAAAGATGTTGAAATTTTAAATAATGATTTAGCAAAGGAAATAGATAAAATAGAATGGCATTGTTTTGATGAAGTAGATGATACTTTCATTAAAAATGTAAAAGACGAATTGAAAAAGGCAAATGTAAAAGAAAGTGATTTTATCATTATAAAATATTAAAAAATGGAAATAAAATTAAATAAAGAATTACAGAAAAAATTAGATGATTTTTTAGCAACAAAAGATGAGAAAATGAACAAATTTATAAAAATATTAAATTTAGAAGAATTTACTTTTTCAAAAGAAGAAATTAATAATATAGAAGAATATTATAGAAAAGATAAATCTATGTATGAGTATATATATATATATACATAGGAGAAGCGATTATAAAAGTTTCAGGAGGTTTTTGGTCTATTGGAAAGTTAAAAAAAGATGAAGCATATGGCTTACCTATTATTCTTGCTTGGGGAGGGGAGAGTAATAATCCAAGGATTTGCTCTGATATTTGGTTAAAAAGAATAGATACTAATAGATTGAGAGTATCTCTTGGAGAAATGATTTATTCATTATAAAGATCATAAAATACTTCTAATATCTACGAAAAGTAAAAAGAAATCTATACTAATGGTAAACCTCATATCGTAAACCACCACCTTGGGAAGGATGCCGTAACCATTGCCTCCCTATTTATGGGTGGTGGGCTTGAATCTGTGGTTAAAAATGTAGATGAAGGAGTTGGAAAGGTAGGGAAAAAAGTAAAAAGTGCTATACAAAATAAACTGGATAATTTGGAGGAGTTTATGAAAACTCCAGATTTTAAAAACTATATGAATAAATCATGGAAAAAATATAAAGGTAAACTATCCCGTGAAAAGTGGGAAAAACGATATAAGACTCTATATAAAAATAGGGAGAAAGGAAAAATATCTGAAAGCAAATTTAAAGATTTAATGGGAGCAGATGCTACGCAATTAGAAATACAGGTTGGTAATTCTAAACGTTATGTTGATAATGTTTTAAATGGCACTGCCCGAGAAATAAAATCTGGAAAAGTAACTTGGAGTGCCTATAAAAATCAAGTGATGAAGGATATTGAAATTGTCAGTCAAAAATTGGGAGGAATTGACAAAATCGAATGGCACTGCTTCGGTGAAGTTGATTTTAACTTTTTACATAACTTAAAAAAAGAGCTTAAAAAATATAACCTAACAAATTCTGATTTTACTGTTATAAAATATTAAAAAATGGGAAGAGTTGAAGATAAAATGTTAAAGGAGTTCTTAGATAATAAAGAAAATTTATTACTTGAATTCTCAAAAATAGTCAATGTTAAAAACCTGAAGTATACTATCAAAGAACTTAGATCAATCGAAAATAATATGATGAGATTGTTGTGTGATGAAAAGATTTCTGAGTTGTATAATATATACATTGGGGAGGTATTATTAAAGAATATCAAGGGAGAATGGTCTATTGGGAAATTCAAAAAAGATCTCGCATATCATAAACCAATAATTTTAAAAGAAGATAAAAATAAAATGAGGTTATGCCCAATAGCTGATTGGTTCGAACTATTAAAAATGGGTAAGTTGAAGGATGGAATTTCAGGAATGGTATTAAGAGTCATAGAATTTGAAAACATTAATTAGCACTACCTTAATTCACTATTAAAATATTCTGAGATGCTACGCAATTAGAAATACAGGTTGGTAATTCTAAACGTTATGTTGATAATGTTTTAAATGGCACTGCCCCAGAAATAAAAGCAATCGTTAACGCAGGTATACACGAAGATATAGCAACAGGTTGGGTGGTAAAAGCCTTAGAGGATTTACAAGAAAAAGGTGTAAAAAGTATAACAAATATCCCTTGGAATGGTATTAATTAAAATTTAAAATAAAAACAATATGAAATCTAATAATGAAATCTTAAATGAGTACGGTAAAAAGTTAATTGAATTTTCTTTTGATCCTGCAATTGGTAATTTATTAAGCTTGAGGATAAAAGAGAATCCTCCAATAATTTTTGAAGACTATGTAAATTTATTTAAAAAAATAGATAGTGAAGATTTTGTTATACTTCAAAAATATCTTGAAGAGAGTGTTGGGGGAGTTTTATTCAATGTTTTAAGAATTTTTGAAGAAGATGAAAGATTTAGATTAATTTACGAAGAAAATGGGCAACAAGTTGATTTAGTGAAAATCAGCGAAATGCTAAAAGCTGAACCAATTATTAAGAATGGCTGGATAGAAAGGTTTAGCAAATATGCAGATAAAAGGGATAAATAGCAAAAGCCAATCCATTAAAACAAATGGATATTTGATGGGCAGAAAGCCCCAGCGAATTTTAAAGAAAAGACTATTAAAACAAAAATATGATAAGAAAATATATACTAGCTGTAGTAGTACTGATAAGCGGTATAGCATTCTCTCAAAACAAAGAAGAGCAGAGAGAGCCTCAAATTCGCCTAAAGGTAGAGAGTGGGCAAGACCGCGTGTTATTGCGATGGGCAGTAGATGAGCCCGTTGCATGGCAAAAAGCTAATAAAATAGGCTTTGTACTCAAAAGATATACGCTCATGAGAGACGGCAAACTACTGGAAAATCCTGAGGAGAAAAACTTAGGCATTTTTCAGCCCGCCTCAGAAGAAAAATGGAAAGCAATAATAGAAACCAATAACAATGCAGCCATTGTTGCCCAATCTTTGTTTGGGGATAGCTTTGAAGTAGAAGTGGGCAATTCACCAGATTTTCAGGGGATTATTAATAAATCTCAAGAAGTAGAGCAACGCTTTGCTTATGCCCTCATGGCAGCCGATTTGGATTTTGAAGTAGCAAAACTCGCGGGTTGGGGTTATGTAGATATAGCGGTAGCGCCTAATACACGCTATATCTATACCGTGGAACTCAGCCCAAGGAACAATGCCCAAGCTTTGCAAATAGGAAAAGGCAGTGGTATGGCAGAGCTTTTTCCCCAAGAAGAAAAACTCCCCCAGCCCATAGATTTTATAGCAGTTTTTAAAGATAAAACCGTGAGTTTATCTTGGGATTATCAGCAATTAAGAGACCTCTATACCGCTTATTATATAGAAAAAGCCCAAGATGGGAAAAACTTTTCCCCATTGAGCAATCTCCCCGTCATGAATATGAATAATACAGAAAGGAAGGAAGCTCGTGGAATGTTTTATGTAGATTCTCTAGCACAGAATAATAAGCAAGTTGCTTACAGAATACGCGGTAAAACCATTTTTGGAGAATACGGGCCTTACTCCAATATCGTTTCGGGAGAAGGAATAAATAGATTGGAAAAGAGCCCCGTTATTACAAATTACAATATTGGAGAGAATAAAAATAGAAACGAGAAGAACTCGTCATCTTTCATGTTGTCGTTCTGTATTTTCAATTTATCCTTAGTGCCACCTTCGTAATTTACAAGGTAGTTGCAAGTGCACTATTCCCTAATACCCCGCCCCAATAGAGAGATTATCTTTTATATATAGTATTTAAATTAATAGCGGTAGGTGGTAAAAAAATAAATTGTAAACAAAAGAAAAACAGTCACTTGTAAAATTTGCATAAAAAACGCGTAAAAAAAAGTGGTTAAAAAATTTGGAGGTTAGGTAGGAAGTGTCTATATTTGCACTCCTTTTGAAACAGAAAGGCCGGTTCATTGAAGGTTGAGAGAAGGAAAATAAAAAAAAAAGTAAAATTTTATTTGGACTGTAAGATAAAAAGACATTATATTTGCAGTCCGTTTCAGAATCAACCAAAGAGCGGTGCGAAAAAAAAACTTGAAAAAAAGTTTTGGTAGGAATAAAAAAGTTACTATATTTGCACCCGCTTTAAGAGATGAAGCGAAAGAGGGGAGTTCATTAAGATTAAAGGATAGAAGAAAAATAAAAGCCAAGTGTCAATTCGATGAGTTATCAGGAGATGGGACTTTAGCGTTATAATTGATTAGAAAAAATTAAGGAATTACAACGGAGAGTTTGATCCTGGCTCAGGATGAACGCTAGCGGGAGGCTTAACACATGCAAGTCGAGGGAGAATCAGTTTTCGGACTGAGGGAACCGGCGCACGGGTGCGTAACGCGTATGCAACTTGCCCTTATCAGGAGGATAGCCCGGGGAAACTCGGATTAATACTTCATAGGATCTTGTTTGGCATCAGATAAGATTGAAAGAAATTCGGATAAGGATAGGCATGCGTCAGATTAGCTAGTTGGTAGTGTAACGGACTACCAAGGCGATGATCTGTAGGGGGCCTGAGAGGGTGAACCCCCACACTGGTACTGAGACACGGACCAGACTCCTACGGGAGGCAGCAGTGAGGAATATTGGACAATGGAGGGAACTCTGATCCAGCCATCCCGCGTGCAGGAAGACGGCCCTATGGGTTGTAAACTGCTTTTGTATGGGGATAAATCTACTTACGTGTAGGTAGTTGAAGGTACCATACGAATAAGCATCGGCTAACTCCGTGCCAGCAGCCGCGGTAATACGGAGGATGCAAGCGTTATCCGGATTCATTGGGTTTAAAGGGTCCGTAGGCGGGCTGATAAGTCAGTGGTGAAATTTTGTCGCTCAACGATAAAACTGCCATTGATACTGTTAGTCTTGAGTGATATTGAAGTAGCTGGAATGTGTAGTGTAGCGGTGAAATGCATAGATATTACACAGAACACCGATTGCGAAGGCAGGTTACTAAGTATTAACTGACGCTGAAGGACGAAAGCGTGGGGAGCGAACAGGATTAGATACCCTGGTAGTCCACGCAGTAAACGATGCTAACTCGTTTTCGGGGAGAAATCTTCGGAGGCCAAGCGAAAGTGATAAGTTAGCCACCTGGGGAGTACGTTCGCAAGAATGAAACTCAAAGGAATTGACGGGGGCCCGCACAAGCGGTGGAGCATGTGGTTTAATTCGATGATACGCGAGGAACCTTACCAAGGCTTAAATGCATTATGACAGGAGTGGAAACACTTTTTTCTTCGGACAGAATGCAAGGTGCTGCATGGCTGTCGTCAGCTCGTGCCGTGAGGTGTTAGGTTAAGTCCTGCAACGAGCGCAACCCCTATCATTAGTTGCCAGCGTATAAAGACGGGGACTCTAATGAGACTGCCAACGCAAGTTGAGAGGAAGGTGGGGACGACGTCAAGTCATCACGGCCCTTACGTCTTGGGCCACACACGTGCTACAATGGTCGGTACAGAGGGCAGCTACCAGGCGACTGGATGCGAATCTCTAAAGCCGATCTCAGTTCGGATTGGAGTCTGCAACTCGACTCTATGAAGCTGGAATCGCTAGTAATCGCAAATCAGCCATGTTGCGGTGAATACGTTCCCGGGCCTTGTACACACCGCCCGTCAAGCCATGGAAGCTGGGGGTACCTGAAGTCGGTGACCGTAAAAGGAGCTGCCTAGGGTAAAACTAGTAACTGGGGCTAAGTCGTAACAAGGTAGCCGTACCGGAAGGTGCGGCTGGAACATCTCTTTTATAGAGCATAACGCAAAAGAGAGTTTTATATCTCGGAAAGAGATAACTTAGAGAGCGACACTTGCTTTTATTTTTCTGAATATCTTTAATAAAGAATAAAAAAAGAAAGACTGTAACAGGCAAAGAAGTCTCGTAGCTCAGCTGGTTAGAGCGCTACACTGATAATGTAGAGGTCGGCAGTTCGAGTCTGCCCGAGACTACAAGTTACAGAAATAGGAAGAAATCTAGGCGTTGAGAATTAATAAGATTAATGATAGGTTCGAATTCTTGATGAAAAGAGAATGGGGAATTAGCTCAGCTGGCTAGAGCGCCTGCCTTGCACGCAGGAGGTCATCGGTTCGACTCCGATATTCTCCACAAGAGTCTCGAGAGAGGCTAAAAGAAGTTCATTGACATACTGAAGTTAAAAAAAACGAACTAAAATAGAATAATTTTAGGAAGTAACGAGTAAAACAAAAAAAAGTTGTATGTTGATTAAAGTTAGGCTAGGAATAGCTTGATGGAGAGAAGATATATAACAAAGCAAATAAGAATAACCGAGAACAAGAGCGCGGTTAGAAGAAATCGTTAAGGGCGTATGGCGGATGCCTAGGCTTTGAGAGGCGAAGAAGGACGTGGTAAGCTGCGAAAAGCTGCGGGGATTGGCACACACGAGTTGATCCGCAGATATCCGAATGGGGCAACCCGGCAGGTTGAAGACCTGTCACTCCTGTGAAGGAGGGCGAACGCAGGGAACTGAAACATCTAAGTACCTGTAGGAAAAGAAATCAAACGAGATTCCCAAAGTAGTGGCGAGCGAAATGGGATTAGCCGAGATTATACGAATAGTGGAATCATTTGGAAAGATGAACCGAAGGAAGTGAAAGTCTTGTACACGAAATGAGTATAATACGTATTAAGTAGGGCGGGACACGAGAAATCCTGTTTGAAGAAAGGGGGACCATCCTCTAAGGCTAAATACTCCTCAAAGACCGATAGTGAACAAGTACTGTGAAGGAAAGGTGAAAAGCACTTTGAATAAAAGGGTGAAAGAGAACCTGAAACCGTACGCCTACAAGCGGTCGGAGCAGCGTT